>DFEN01000140.1 GCA_002368685.1 Lachnospiraceae bacterium UBA3801 | reverse complement strand
GACAGCCACAGCCTATGCAGCCAGATTTCGGCGGACAGCCACAGCCTATGCAGCCAGACTTTGGTGGACAGCCACAGCCTATGCAGCCAGACTTCGGTGCGCAGCCACAGGCTCCAATGGGTGGACAGCCAGGAATGGTATATCAGGATCCAGGATATGGACAGCAGCCACCAGTTGGCGGACAGCCAGGTTTTGGTGGACAGCCAGGAGGACCTAATCCACCTAAGAGTGGCGGAAGCAAGACAGGTCTTATTATTGGTATCATAGCAGGCGCTGTAGTATTACTTGGTATAATTTGCGCAGTTCTATTTGTAAGCAGCAGAAATATTAAGGGTGCTGAAGAAGTATCTGTTAAGTTTATGAACGCATTTAGCGAGCTTGATTTCCCAACTATGGTTGAGTGCATACCAGATGAACTGAAGGATGATGATGCTTTCGAATTCCTAAATGACGAAGAAACAGAGAGCTCTCTTGCACTTCTGAAGGGCTTTGGTTTCAAGATTGATGACATCGAAGTTAAAGAGTCTAGAAGAATAGATCCTAAGAAACTTACAAAGGACTTTAATGCTGATCACGGAACAAAGATGAAGTTCAGCAATGCAGCTGAGGTTGATGTAAAAGGTACTATGTTTGTTTCCTTCCTTGGAGAGTCACAGGAAGCGGAAATGGATTACACATTTACTTGTGGTAAGTCTAAGGGTAAGTGGTATATTGTAAATCTTGATGACCACGGCGAAGGCGTCCTCGATGAAGATATAGTAGAGGAAGAACCTACCACAGAGGAAGAGGTAGATAAGGAAGAGCCTACTACAGAGGATGAGGAAGAAACAGCATCTGACGATAATGCAGATCAGGAGTCATCAGATGATGATGATGAAGTTGGAAGTATCACAGAGATTCTTGATAAGAATACATGTCCTTCAAAGGTTGCAGAGGTTCCTGCTGGGGTAGAGGATGATCCTTCTTCTATGTCATTTGCACTTGATGGAAAAGCTTTCAAGCTTCCACAGAAGGTTTCAGATCTTGATTCAGATTGGGTGCTTGATGATGAGTACTTCACAAAGGGCGATGAGGAACTTGATGCGGGTGATACATCAGGTTCATATCAATATAAGAATTCAAATTATGACGATTGGTTCTATCTGTACATAAGCACATGTAACCCAACAGACGATACTGTAGCATACGAAGATAGCCAGATTAGAACATTTAATGCTGATATCAAGTGGATCGATGAAGGTGGTGCATATCCAGAGGTTATTCTTCCAAAGGGTATCACATGGGGATCATCACTTCAGGATGTATATGATGCATATGGCGATGCTGATTCAATCTACACTTATGATGATGAAACAGTATATCTGTATTATTATTTCGAGCATGGCGACGAGCTTTGCATACAACTTGATTATGAGAAGGGCGTTAACAGTATTGAATACTATAGCTGGAGCTGGAACTACGATTGATGATTAGAGTTTAATTATTTATTAAAATATATGGGCCTCTTGCAGTTTATCTGCAGGAGGCCTTGATACTGTAATATGGTTTAAGTTTGAGTGATTTGTTTAAGGTCTAGGAGTTTAGGGTATATTGAATAATGCTTCTATAAAAAATAAATTAAGGAAAGATATGCGTGCTATCAGACAGGCTATGGATAAACGCGAGATAGATGAAAAATCAGAAATCATATGTGGAAGAATACTGTCTAGCGAAGAATATAAGAATGCTGACATTATTCTTGCATATATGAGTGCTGGTGGAGAGGTTGATCTTCAGGTGCTAATCGATGCTGCAAGCAGCGTTGGAAAGTCTCTATTTATTCCGAAGGTTATATCGAAGGAAGAAATGAGATTCTATAAATATACTGGAGACTTCACTAAAGGAAGCTTTGGTATAAAAGAACCTGTAAATACAAGTCAGGAAATGCTATTTGATATTAATAAGGCAAGCACTGAAAATAAAAGAATTCTTGTTTTGGTGCCGGGCGTTGCATTTGACGTTTCTGGAAACAGAATGGGTTATGGCGGCGGATATTATGATAGATTTTTGATGGATATAGATGATAGTCTATATAGCGTTTCGAGAGGTGAGACGCTAGTGACTAAGGTGGGGGTTGGATATGATTATCAAATAGTTGATGAAATTCCCGTAGAAAAATATGATGTCAGGATGGATATGATAGTTTCAGAGGCTAGAATAATTATTCCATCTATGGTACAATAAAGGATGGTGTGCGCGAAGAGTGTCTGCCAATAAAAATGATTGATAATATTTCAAGGAGGCAATGATGGTAACTGCTGTAGTAGGAGCTAACTGGGGAGACGAAGGAAAAGGTAAAATAACTGATATGCTAGCTGAGAAGGCTGATATAATTATCAGATTTCAAGGAGGCGCAAATGCTGGACATACTATAATTAATGATTATGGTAAGTTTGCTCTGCATACTCTACCTTCTGGTGTATTCTATAATCATACAACTAGTATTATCGGAAATGGAGTGGCTCTTGATATTCCTAAGCTTTTCAATGAGGTTAAACAGATAGAAGAGGGAGGAGTTCCAACTCCAAAGATTCTGGTTTCTGATAGAGCACAGATGGTTATGCCATATCATGTCCTTTTTGATACATATGAGGAGGAGAGACTTGCAGGTGCATCCTTTGGATCCACCAAGTCAGGTATAGCTCCATTTTATTCAGATAAATATGCAAAGATTGGTTTCCAGGTTTCAGAGCTTTTTGATGATGAGAAGTCACTGAAGGAGAAGATTGAGAGAGTAATAGTTCAGAAGAATGCACTTCTTGAGAATCTTTATCATAAGCCACTTCTTACAGTAGATGGAATCTATGAGACATTAATGGAATATAAGAAAATGGTTGAACCATTTGTATGTGATGTATCAGCTTATCTCTTTGACGCAATTAAGGCTGGTAAGAATATCCTTCTTGAAGGACAGCTTGGTTCTATGAAGGATCCAGATCATGGTATATATCCAATGGTTACATCTTCCTCAACACTTGCTGGATACGGTGCAATTGGAGCAGGTATTCCACCTTATGAGATAAAGAAGATAGTTACAGTTTGTAAGGCTTACTCAAGTGCAGTTGGTGCAGGTGAGTTCGTAAGTGAGATATTCGGAGACGAGGCAGATGAGCTTCGCAGACGTGGTGGTGACGGCGGAGAGTTCGGAGCAACTACAGGACGTCCACGTAGAATGGGATGGTTTGACTGCGTTGCTTCTAAGTATGGATGTCGTCTTCAGGGAACAACGGATGTTGCATTTACAGTTCTTGATGTACTTGGATATCTTGATGAGATTCCGGTATGTGTTGGATATGAGATAGACGGAGTAGTTACAAAGGACTTCCCTACAACAACAAAGCTTAAGAAGGCTAAGCCAGTTTATGAGGTTCTTCCAGGCTGGAAGAGTGAGATCAGAGGTATCACAAAGTATGAAGACCTCCCAGAAAACTGCAGAAATTATATTGAATTTATAGAGAAGGAGATTGGCTTCCCTATCACCATGGTTTCAAATGGTCCGGGAAGACATGAGATTATTTACAGATGAATCAATTCAGATTACCTTATCATTTGATTGTTGCCGAGGGTATCTTTGGTCGCATTCCTGAGGTTATGGAGGATGCTATACCAGGGGTTGCTAATCAAAAGGCAATTATTGTTACAGAAGAGAATCTTAGAGGAATCTTCGGCGCTATCATAGATGGTATAGAAGCGAGCTTCCCAAATAGTGAGATGTATCTGATTCAGTCAGCTAGCTATGACAATGCTGTTGCACTAGCAAAATATATCACTATGAATGATATTCAAGTGGTTATTGGATTTGGCGGTGGTACTGTACTAGATCTTGCGAAGTTTGCTGCATTTGTCAGCAAGGCTGAGCTTATTTCACTTCCTACTACTCTGAGTAATGATAGTCTTGCTTCACCGGTTGCTGTACTTGGTACAGAGGGTAAGGCTAGAAAGACATTTAAATGCACTATTCCGGATGCGATACTTGTTGACGCAAGTATAATAATGAGCGCGCCTGATAGACAGCTCCTCGCGGGAATAGGCGATACAATAAGTAAGTACACAGCGCTGAACGATTGGAAGATTGCTCATATAAAGGGCGCTGATCATGTAGACGATTTTGCTTATATGATATCGAAGATGGCATTTAACTCGCTAGCTTATAATGATCAGAAGGAACTGAAGAGTGTAGACTTTATCAAGAGACTTACTCAGGCCCTTGTTATGGGTGGACTTGCTATGGAGATAGCAGGAACCTCGAGACCAAGTAGCGGATCAGAGCATTTGTTCTGTCATGCTCTTGAGGAAGAGTTCTCTGAATATGTAAATGTTCCGCACGGAATAGCTGTTGCTATGGGAAGCTATGGTGCCTGCAAGTTCCAGGAGAGAAATATTCAGAAGATAACTAGAATAATCAAAGAGTATAATATACCGGTTACTCCATCTGACTGGAAGATAACTGAAGAGATATTTGTAGGGGCTTGGCAGAAGGCTGCGGCTACAAGAGCTGATAGATATACAATATTAAATGAAACAGACCTTTCTACAGAAAGGCTTAGTAAACTGTATTACGAAATGGAAGATGTTTTTGCAAATCTTTAAAAGATAATTAGGAGGGGCGTCTTGCCGGATATAGTTAAGATAGGTTTTGATAAAAGAATTGTTGATATAATTCATAGTTATGGAAAAGATATTCTGGAAAGCGATGCTTTTCAGAAGGAAAAGGATTTTATTCAGCATGGTACTACGACTACATATGCGCATTCACTGTGTGTCACATATATAAGTGTGTGGCTGGCGCTTCGTAGTAAGCATCCTGTGAATATGAAGAGTGTTGTACGTGGTGCACTTCTTCATGATTATTTTCTGTATGATTGGCATGAGAAGAATGAGCATCACAGACTTCATGGATACACACATGCTAAGATGGCACTGGATAATGCCAAGAAAGATTTTAAGCTGAATCGTACGGAGGCAGAGATCATTTATTGCCATATGTTCCCGCTTAATCTGAGTAGAATGCCACATAGTAGAGAGGCTAAAATAGTTTGCATAGCGGATAAACTGTGTGCGGGATGTGAGACATTACTTATAATGCAATATAGCAAGTATATGTCTGGTAACTATGAGCTTCGTGCTGAGTATTAATACATTTGGAGTTAGATATGACAGAATTAACTGCTAGTGCAGCTGCTAGAGAGATTCACAAGCTCTCGAAACTGTGTGAGGTTAACAACTACATAAAACCTGAACTGTATGAAGAGTATCATGTTAAGAGAGGACTTCGTGAACAGAACGGTAAAGGAGTTCTTACAGGACTTACTGAAATCTCGACGGTAAATGGTTCAAAGGAAATAGATGGAGTTCTTACTCCTATTGAGGGTGAGCTTCGTTATAGAGGTATAGATATAAATGACCTAGTTAAGGGCTTTACCAATGGTCATAGATTTGGATATGAGGAGATAGTTTATTTACTTCTTTTCGGAACACTTCCAAATCAGACGGAACTGGATAGATTCAATGCTTTGCTAGGTTATAATCGTAAGCTTCCTCCAGATTTTGTTGAGGATGTAATACTTAAGAATCCTAATAAGGATGTCATGAATGCTATGTCACAGGCGGTGCTTGCACTGAATGCATATGATAAGCGTTCGGATGATATAGATATACCAAATGTTCTTCGACAGAGCGTAGGGCTGATTGCTAGCATCCCAATGATAGCAGCCTATTCATATTTATCCTATCGCCATTATGTACTGAGGAGAGGACTATATCTTCATAATCCGAAGCCTGAGCTATCTACAGCAGAGAATCTTCTAAGAATGCTTAGACAGGACAAGAAGTATGATGAGGCAGAGGCTAAGCTTCTAGATATGGCGCTTGTTCTTCATGCAGAGCATGGTGGTGGTAATAATTCTACATTTACTACTCATGTTGTTACCTCCTCTGGAACAGATACATATTCCTCAATAGCAGCTTCCCTTTGTTCTCTTAAGGGACCTAAGCATGGTGGCGCTAATATTAAGGCTATGAAGATGTTCCAGGATATAAAGGCAAATGTAAATGACTGGTATGATGATGAGGAGATAGAAGCATACCTAAAGAAGATACTTTCCAAGGAAGCATTTGACCGTTCTGGACTTATATATGGTATGGGTCATGCGGTTTATTCTCTCTCAGATCCGAGAGCAAAGATTCTGAAGAAATATACTTTGGAACTTGCGGAGAAGAAGGGAAGAGATAGCGAGGCACATTTATATAAAACCGTTGAGCAACTTGCTCCTAAGGTTATTGCTGAGAAGCGTAAGATATATAAAGGCGTATGTACGAATATAGATTTCTATAGTGGATTTGCATATGATATGCTGGGAATTCCGGAAGAGTTTATCACTCCGCTTTTTGCGATAGCACGTATCGCAGGATGGAGTGCGCATCGTATAGAAGAGCTGTTATGTGATGGCAAGATCATTCGTCCTGCATACATGTCGGTTGCTGACAACTTGGACTACGTTCCACTAAACGATAGATGAGACCACAAAAATGAAAAAAAGGGACGGTTCTCTTTTGCATATAGGCAAAAGAGAACCGTCCCTTTTTGCATAGTTTACATTGCTTCGAGGGTTGTGCGGATAGCCTTGATGAAGTCCTGAGTATTAAGTGTAGTGACATTCTCGAGCTCAGTTATAAGTGCCAGATCCTTTGTCATTGTTCCGTTCTCGATAGTGGCAATAGTTGCTTTCTCAAGCTTATCTGCAAATGCCATCAGCTCTGAATTGCCGTCAAGCTCGCCGCGCTTTCTGAGTGCGCCTGTCCAGGCGAAGATAGTAGCAACAGGGTTTGTTGATGTTTCTTCTCCCTTGAGGTGCTTGTAGTAATGTCGCTGAACTGTTCCGTGAGCCGCCTCGTATTCATATACTCCCTTTGGAGAAACGAGAACAGATGTCATCATTGCAAGTGATCCAAATGCAGAAGAGAGCATGTCGCTCATTACATCTCCGTCGTAGTTCTTGCAAGCCCAGATGAAACCACCCTTTGACTTCATTACACGGGCTACAGCATCATCAATAAGTGTGTAGAAGTATTCGATACCGGCTGCATCAAACTTCTCTTTATATTCTGCATCAAAGATTTCCTGGAAAATATCCTTGAATGTGTGATCGTATTTCTTTGAAATAGTATCCTTTGTTGCAAACCATAGGCTCTGCTTTGTATCAAGAGCGTATGTGAAACAGCTTCTTGCGAAGCTTTCGATTGATGGGTTAAGGTTATGCATTCCCTGAACAACTCCAGGACCGTCAAACTCATGAACGAGAACTGATTCCTGTGTTCCATCAGCGGCTGTATAAACAAGCTCAACCTTTCCTGCTCCTGGAATCTTCATTTCGCTTGCTTTATATACATCACCATAAGCATGTCTTGCGATAGTGATTGGCTGCTCCCAGTTTCTTACGCAAGGAGTGATTCCTTTTACCTGAATAGGCGCTCTGAAAACAGTTCCATCGAGGATTGCTCTAATTGTACCGTTAGGGCTCTTCCACATCTCCTTCAGATTATATTCTTCAACTCTTGCGGCGTTAGGTGTGATAGTTGCGCACTTAACAGCAACTTTATACTTTTCAGTTGCATATGCTGAGTCCTTTGTAACCTGGTCGTCAGTCTCGTTTCTGTGTTCGAGTCCTAAATCATAGTATTCTGTGTTAAGCTCGATAAATGGATTTAGAAGTTCGTCCTTGATGAGCTGCCACAGAATACGAGTCATCTCGTCTCCGTCCATTTCGACCAGTGGGGTAGTCATTTTGATCTTGTCCATAATATTCCTCCATTTTTAAAGATTCTTCGGGATAAATCCCTCAGAATGACATTGTTTTTTAATTATAGCTAATTAAATGATTAAATAATTATCGCGGTTTTATAAGGTTTCAAGCAGTTGAAGCAAAACTTCAGTTTCACCATATTCCTTGAGGGGTGGGGCGATATGCTTAGCTACAGCCTTAATCTCATCGCGGGCGCTTCCGATAGCGTAGCTTTCTTCGGCAGCTGCCAGGAGTCCGAGGTCATTCAAATTATCTCCAAATGCCATTGTTTCTTCCTTAGTTATTCCAAGTATCTTCTGGAGTGCTTGTAGGGAGCTTCCCTTGTCTGCGTCTGGATTAACGACATCCATCCACATTATACCTGCACTAGCTATCTTGAACTTGTCCTTCCACTTATCGGTGAACCATTCATTTACGATAGCTTCTGCGTTATCCTTATGATAGATGGACAGCTTAACTATATCCTCTTTTATGTGTGATTCAAAATCACCAACAACTTCTATGTTGAAACGATACGAATCACGCATCCAGTAGAACATTTCACTTTTGTCTTCGCAGTAGGCTGTATCAAGTCCACTGAGCATTATATCGCAATCCTTCAGCTTCTTTATATCAGCTACCATCTCGAAGAGATCCTTGCGATTAATGACGCTCTTGGCATAAACCCGCTTAGTATCTCTAACGACTGTTCCGCCTTCCGTAATATAGTAAATGTCCTCGCAAACAGGAGCGAATAGTCTGGCCATACTAGCGAACTGTCTACCACTTGCCCCGACATATATGATACCGCGTTCCTTCAGTTTTTTAATGACATCGAACATCCTTGGATCAATCTCGGCGGTTCCATCTGGAACGAGAGTACCGTCGATGTCGCTTGCAATAAGTTTGATCATATTATTCATCCTTACTATTTAGTAGCTTCAACGAAGCCATCCATTATTGTACTAAACACAAAAATCTTATGCAAGTAGTAAAATATATGATAAAATTAGGTATCGATTTGCAAAGCAAATCGATGCTCCGAACGAAGTGAGGATACGCTTCACAAAGTGAAGCCAAAACTTTCGAAAGAAAGTTTTGCATATCTGTGAAACAGATATGGTACAAAATAGGTATCGATTTGCGAAGCAAATCGATGCTCCGAAATTTTCAAAGCAAATCGATGCTCCGAACGGAGTGAGGATACGCGTTTTATTTTAAAGGATAGAATATTATGATTAATTATCATGTGAGAAAAAAGAAAAGAACCAGATATACATACAGGTTTGTCGGTTTCGCTATTATGCTCGTATGTCTATCTCAGGTTGTCATGTTTATTATGGGTTATGGACGCGCCTACAAGATCGGCACATTTATAGCATTTGCATTTCTTCTATACGGTGCCTATCTATTTGCCAATTCCTTTAGAGCAGGTGCCTATGACATAGATTTTGAGTTTCGTGAGGACGACTTCATCGTCCACACAAAATGGGGCGACAGGCACTATACCTATGACGAGGTAAATGATATCTCTCAAGTAATTCCCGATAACGAGAATATCTATAGCCTCTTACACATATATGTAAAGAATAAGAATTACATACTTCCTTTTTCCTACAAGAAGGAGGTTGCAGATAAAATATACAGCTATGTAAATGACAGAGTTATGGCTGCAAAACTAGGTGGTGAGATGTCAGATGATGATAAATAATCCTGAAAGAGTGATAGCGTGGGAAAACAGAACGGCTATTAAGCTTAATCAGTATGAAGTATTAGATTCGACAAATAACAAAGCGAAAGAATATGTGAAGGACCTTATTAATCGAGGTAATACTGAAAGTGTCAGAGAAATCTTTGTCTGCGAGAAACAGACAAAAGGACGCGGCAGGATGGGTAAGAGCTGGGAATCCCCTGCGGGGACAGGAATATGGATGTCGTGCCTGATGACTCCAAATGTTTCTTCGGATGTGTTGTCAGAAATAACGCTTTTAGCTGCACTGGGAGTGGTAAAAGCGATTAATCATCTGGCGGTTACCAATTCGATACTTAATATCGAACCTAAAATCAAATGGCCTAATGATATAGTGGTAAACGGTAAGAAAATATGTGGCATTTTAACCGAACTCGTAAATGATGCTGCAACGGGTATAAATTACGTAATATGCGGAATAGGCATAAATGTAAATGATAAGAGCTTCGTAGGAGAAAACTATAATCATGCCACATCCCTTTACAATGAATCCGGTGTAGTATGGAATAGAGAGGAACTGTTCTTCGACATAGCGCTTTGCCTTAGACAATTTGTTCAAACTCTTGAGGTGAAGAAGTCGCTGGGATTTATAAAAGATGATTATAACAGTCTGCTGATAAGTATGAATAAGGAAATAATTTTGAAGGCAGAAGAGGATAAATATAAGGATGAGACTTATATTTCGAGAGGTATAGATGATAGTGGTGCTCTTCTTGTGGAGAGTAAGGATGGAAATGTAATCCGTGTGACCAGTGGTGAGGTTTCGGTGAGAGGACTCTATGGTTATGTATAATGCTTTACCACTTTAATCGGTTGAAGAAAAGAGGGGCATTTGTTATAATAGCAATCGTTACTTGAAATAACACATAGTCGGAGGCGAGTATGATGGATAATGGAATAATGATGCAATACTTTGAATGGTATATGAAGAGCGAACCAGCTCTGTGGACTGCTGTTGCAAAGGACGCTGCCAAGCTGAGCAAGGCGGGTGTTACATCTGTGTGGCTCCCACCTGCATATAAGGGTGCAAATGGCGCAGAGGATGTAGGATATTCCGTTTACGATCTATATGATCTTGGAGAATTTAATCAGAAGGGTTCTGTTAGAACAAAGTACGGTACTAAGAAGGAGTATCTGGATGCAATTCAGGCGCTTCAAAAAGCTGGCATAAATGTGTATGCCGACATAGTGCTCAATCATAAGATGGGTGCTGATGAGATGGAAGAAGTATCGGCTCAGGAATTCAATGCTAACAATAGATATCAGATGGTAAGTGAAGGTAAGACTATTGGTGCATGGACTAAGTTTAACTTCCCTGGTAGAAAAGGAAAGTATTCTGACTTTACTTGGAACTGGACTCATTTTGATGGAATCGATTGGGATCAGGAGCGTATGACCAAGGCCATCTACAAGTTCAGCGGTAAGGAATGGAATAATGAAGTAGATCTGGAAAATGGAAACTACGATTATCTCATGGGCGCCGATATCGACTTTGATAATAGAGAAGTTTTCGACGAGCTGGTTAAGTGGGCTGTATGGTACGTTGATATAACAGGCATTGATGGCATGAGACTTGATGCAGTAAAGCATATACCGGCATCCTTTTATAGAGATTTCCTCTACACTGTTAGACAGCAGACTGGAAAGGAGCTGTTTACAGTTGGAGAATATTGGAATGGCGATGTAAAGGTATTAAATGATTATATGAATGCTATCAAGTCAGAGGCATCTCTGTTCGATGTTCCACTTCATTACAACCTTTATAATGCTTCTAAGGCAGGTGGTTCTTATGATTTGAGAACTATCTTCAATGGAACGCTTGTTCAGGAAAATCCTATCAAGGCAGTTACATTTGTAGATAATCATGATACACAGCCTGGACAGAGCCTAGAGTCCTTTGTAGAGGATTGGTTTAAGCCTATGGCTTATGCACTTATCCTTCTTAGACAGGAAGGCTATCCTTGTGTATTCTATGGTGATTATAATGGAATACCTCATGATAAGATCAAAGGTAAGAAACAGCTCCTGAATAAGCTGATGAAGCTTCGTAAGACTAAGGCTTATGGTGTACAGCACGATTATTTGGATCATCCTAACTGCATAGGCTGGACAAGAGAAGGCGACGAAGAACACAAGGATTCTGGTTTGGCTGTAGTTATATCAGACGGTGAAGGTGGAACTAAGAGAATGTATGTTGGAAAGCATTTTGCCGGTACTTACTTCTCTGATGTTATGGGAAATGCTAAATATAACATTAAAATAGATGATGAAGGTTGTGGTGAGTTCTATGTTAATAGAGGAGCCGTAGCCGTTTGGGTTCGAAAGGAGCCATCTTCTAGATAGGGGGATCGTTATTTGAAGAGTATTAATACGCAAGCCGTAGATGATCTGTTTGAAGCAATTATGACTCTTGAAAACAAAGAGGAGTTCTACAGCTTCTTCGAAGATATTTGTACTGCAAATGAGATATTGTCAATAGCTGAAAGATTCGAAGTGGCTAAGCTTCTGTATCAGAATAATACTTATATTGAGATTGCTAAGAAGACAGGTGCATCTACAGCCACTATCAGTAGGGTCAATCGTTTCCTTGGAAATGGAAATGGCAGCTGCGATTTCATTTTTGAGAGAATGGGTATAACAAAAGGCAAGGAGTGATAGATAGGTGGACCCGAGTTCCATAATATTAATAGTCACATTGGTGATAATGCTGGTGCTGTCAGCATTCTTTTCGTCGGCTGAAACTGCGCTTACTACAGTTAGCGTAAATAAGCTTAAGACTGTAGTCGATGAAGGCGGAAGAAGAGCCAGGGCGGCAGCCAGAGTTTTAAGAATGAGAGAAGATTCATCTAAACTTCTCTCTACAATTCTGATTGGAAATAATATAGTAAATATATCTGCTTCAGCTATTATGACAGTCCTGGTTACAGATTTTTTCGGAAGTAAGTTTATTGGACTGGCGACAGGTATACTTACATTTTTCGTTCTAATATTCGGAGAAATAACTCCGAAAACCATTGCATCACTAAATAATCTGAATATGTCTCTTTTCTTTTCTGGACCTATCTACATTCTAATGATAATACTTACTCCAGTGATATGGGTTCTAAATATAATATGCAGAGGTATATTCTTTGTGCTCAGAATTGATCCGGATAAGAATCCAGATCAGATGACAGAGAGCGAGCTGCTGAAGATAGTAGACGTCAGCAGCGAAGAAGGTGTTATAGAAAACTCTGAGAAAGAAATGATAAATAATGTGGTTGATTTTGGTGATGCTGTCGCTAAGGAAATAATGATTCCCAGAGCTGATATGGTATGTATCGATATCAATTCTTCTTATGAAGAAATCTTTGATATTATCAGAGAAGAGTCTTATTCCAGATATCCGGTTTATGATGAATCTAAGGATCATATAATTGGAATAGTAAATGTCAAAGATATGCTATATGCAGGAATGGAAAATGGCGGCTCGAAATTCTCTGTTAAGGATATAATGAGAGAACCGGTCTACGTCTATGAATATCAGCGTACTGCTCAGATATTTGCAGATATGAAGGACGCCTCGGTAGCACTGTGTATCGTGCTGGACGAATATGGAATAACTGCAGGTCTCATAACCATGGAAGATCTGGTTGAAGAAATAGTTGGCGAGATTCGTGACGAGTATGATGAAGACGAAGATGAGCTCATCAAGGAACTTGGAAATGGAATATATCACATTGATGGTTCAGTTAAGCTGACGGATATAAATGATAGAATAGGATGCAACCTTGAGTCTGAAAACTACGATTCGATTGGTGGACTTATGATAGAACTGTTGGACAGACTTCCTGAAGAAGGGGACGAGGTTATGGCGGGAAATATCAAACTTACATGTCGCAAGGTTGAAAAGAACAGAGTAGAACGCGTGGAACTATATGGAGAAAAAGATGGAGAAGAGCCTTCAGGAGATGAAGCGTGAAATACGCGAAAAACTAAAACTTGATTTTGCTCATCCGGATGATATTCCAGATGAGGAAATGTTCATGGAACAGGTCACAACCTTCATGGAGAAAGAGCTTAAGAACAATCTTCGAAATGAAGATGAGAAAACTCTGACCAAGGCTATGATTAACAACTATACGAAGAACAAGATCATGCCTCCTCCGGTTAAGAAGAGATATTCCAGGGAGCATTTGATATTTCTTATATATATCTATTACATGAAAAATGTAATGTCCATCAGTGATATTCAGAAATTGATGGAACCATTGATGAGCGAAGCGATGACAGAGGAAAAACTGTTCGAACTATATACCAAAACGTTCGAAATGGAAAAAGCTCAATACTTCAATATAGAACAAAGCGTTGTGAAGGCGAAGGAGATTACAGAGAAGAAGCTTCCGGAGTCAGAAGACGAAAGACTGAGCAAGATGTTATACATTTTCATGCTGGGATATGATGTGTACAGCAAGAAAAGACTTATAGAAAAACTAATTGATGAATTAGATTAATAAAAGATAGACTAATATAATTCGAGGAGAAAAAAATGATAAGCGCAAACAATATTTCACTGAGATTTGGAAAGAAGGCACTTTTTGAGGAAGTAAATATCACCTTTACCCCAGGAAACTGTTATGGACTCATTGGTGCTAATGGAGCTGGAAAATCAACCTTCCTGAAAATCCTTTCTGGAGAACTGGAGTCAACAACTGGTGACGTTACAATGGATCCGGGTGAGAGACTGTCAGTTCTTGAGCAGGATCACTTCAAGTATGATGAGTACAGTGTTATGGATACGGTTATCATGGGTAACCAGAGATTGTATGACATTATGAAGGAGAAGGATGCTATCTATGCAAAGGAGGACTTCTCTGATGAGGATGGAGTTCGTGCATCTGAGCTTGAAGCTGAGTTCGCTGAGATGGATG
>DFEN01000100.1 GCA_002368685.1 Lachnospiraceae bacterium UBA3801 | reverse complement strand
CTTTGCAAGGATAAGCTTGGACGTGAAGATGTGGCAGAAAAGTACTACAGTATGGCTGTCGAAGATGCTAAGAAGGATAATAGAGACATTAATGAGAGAATGTTCTACGAGGAGAACTACGGAAAGTTCCTCAAGGAAAGAGGCAGATATCAGGAGGCTATGGATGTATGGGATGACATGATCGCTGCTATAGATCATTGCGTACCAGCCTATATTCATAGACAGGAAACTGCTCATGAGCTTAGAAATGCCCAGCTCGTAATCGATGATTACTATAACATCATTAAGGATTTCCCTCAGTATGCAAATGCATACGTATATGCTGCTAGGGTGTTCTGTATATACGAGCAGTACAGCGATGCTCAGTCTGTATTTGATAAGGCTGCGGAATATGAAATAAAGAGTGACAAGCTGGATGCTGTTAAGGCTAGAATGTACGAGAGACAGGGCGAGAATGAAGAAGCAGAGAAGCTCTATGTCAAAATAGCTGAGAACATCGAGAAGGAAGATACGGACATCGATGACCTGGTTGAATTCTATGCCGATATAGCTTCGTTCTATATGAATGAGAGAAATGAAGAGGGCAGGAGAACTAAGCTGGATGTAGCCAGAGAATATATGGAAAAGGGAATGAAGATCGATTCAAAGAACAAGAGACTCCTTTGGATAAAAACTGATCTGGAAGAATTCTCTGGTGAAAGTGCGGATCCTGTATATGAGGAAATGATGGGACTCTTCCCGGAGGATGCTCAGGTTTTCTATGAGTATGGCGAATATCTGAAGAGAAGCAGAAGAGATAGTGAGGCATTTAAACAATATAAGAAATGTCATGAGTTGGATCCTCAGCATAGAGTTGTTTGTAATAGGATGATGGAAATCCTGGTAAATAGATACAATGATAATGAGGACTGGGATGCATATGGGGAGGCTGTTAAATATGCTACGAAGCAGCTCGAAATAATAGATGATGACTATTATAGAATAGAGCGTGCGCTGCTTTATCTGGATGGATATGAACTCGGCAAAGCTGAGGAGGATGCTCGTAAGGCGGTTGAGTTTAAAGAGGATAATACCTATGCCAATAATGCCGTTGGTCTATGCATGCTTAAGACTCGCAGATATAAGGAAGCGCTTGAGTGGTTTGGTAAGGCGATAGAGGTGATGGAAGAGGGGGAAACTCCTACTCCATTCATGAATATGGCTAAAACCCTTGAGTGTATAGGAGACTTCGAGAAGGCTATAGAGTATGTTAATAAGTGTATAGAAATCTTTGGCAATACGCTCTCAAGAAGACAGACTCTCGCAAGGCTTTATACCAGGGCTAGGAATTTTTATGAGGCAACTAAGCTTTATGAGGAAATAGATGTTTATCTCAAGGAGCAGCGTGCAAATACAAATAACAGATGGTACGACGTTAATATTGTAAAGAACTATATAAGGCTTATTGGTCTGGGACATTTGGCCGGAAATGAATCAGAAGCGGATAGAAGACGCAAGCAGATGAATGAGTTTTTGGCGACAAACAGATATGATGATTTGACCGTTGACGTTCATGTAAAGGGCAACCTCAGAAAGGTTCATGCTGAGGTTTATAGAGCGCTGGCAGACTATTATCTGAATGATGAAAGAAACTATAAGCTGTCTATAACATATTTTGAGAAATGTATCCGTTTCCATATTGAAGAGGGCAAAGAGTCTATTATCAATATGAAGAGCAAGCTGGTGGGTCTTGTTCGCAAGCCAAAGAATGCCTCAAAGATTGCGAAGCCAGAAGACTATGTAAATGAGAGGACTCCACTTCGCGAGCTGGGCGAAATGTACAGATACTTCGCCGGTGCTTGTTATGCTTATGGACTTAAGGAAGTGGCTGCTGAGCTTGGTGAGAGGGCACTGGAATGCTATAGACGCGGATATGGTGACGTAGAGAGCTATGCAAGATTCCCCCAGTGCGCACCACTTAGAATAAGTGACCTGGGAATGATATATTTCTTCATGGGTAAGGCGGAAGAGGCATTTAAATATGTAGAAACCTGCTCACAGATTCCGCCATGTGATTTTTGCAATTATAGTGAGTGTTATGATAAAATACTAGCGCAGGCCAGAATGGCAGAGCTTGCTGGAGATACTCCGAAGGCAATAGAGCTGTACAAGCTGGCTAGGAGACAATCAAATCAAGACGTTGAAATCTATATGGCTCTAAGAGAATTAGCTGGAGTTGTGGAGGACTAGAAATGATTATAGGAATAGACCTGGGAACCACGAATAGTCTCGTGGCGTACTATACGGATGAGGGTCCTAAGATCATACCGAATAGACTGGGAGAGAGGCTGACTCCTTCGGTGGTCAGCATCGACGAAAATGAAACTGTATATGTTGGAAAAACGGCGCAGGAGAGAATGAGACTCTACCCTGAGTCCAGTGCGGCGGTTTTCAAAAGAGATATGGGAAGTGATAAGAAATATAACCTTGCCGGTAAGGAGTTTACTGCCGAGGAACTCTCATCACTGGTGCTTCGCTCTCTCAAGGAGGATGCTGAGGAATTCCTTGGCGAGCCAGTTGAGGAAGCGGTTATAAGTGTACCGGCATATTTTAATGATATGCGTAGAAAGGCTACTAAGCGAGCGGGCGAGCTGGCAGGACTGAAGGTTGAGAGAATCATCAGTGAGCCAACAGCAGCTGCTATTGCGTATGGCTTATATAATGATGATAAGCCTGCTAAGAATCTTGTATTCGACCTGGGTGGTGGAACGCTGGACGTATCTATTCTGGATTATTTCCCACCTATCCTTGAGGTTCGTGCTGTAGCCGGAGATAACTATCTAGGTGGAGAGGACTTCACTCAAGTTATTGAGGATATGTTCTATAAGAAGAATCCGGACATAGCTAAGGATGGACTGACCTATAGAGAGGTTGCTCTGATTCATAAGGCTGCTGAACAGTGCAAGCTGGAGCTTTCAGATGATGGTTCATCAACCATGCGCTGTAAGGTGGGGGATAAGGAAGTAACTATGGAACTATCCTATGCAGACTATGATAAGGCCTGTGAGGAGCTGTACGATAGAATAAGAGTGCCTGTTAAGAGGGCACTTGGAGATGCTAAGCTTAAGCTTACAGATATTAATAAAATAGTTCTTGTAGGTGGAGGTACAAGACTTGCAGGCGTTAGAAGCTTCGTAAGTAAGATGTTCCACACATTTCCGGATACAAGCATAAATCCTGATGAGGCGGTTGCACTTGGGGCGGCTATTCAGGCGGCTATGAAGGAGAGAAAGGAATCTATCAAGGAGGTAGTCCTTACAGATGTATGCCCATTCACTCTTGGAACCGAGGTCGTTGTTGATCTTGGGAATGGCTTCAAGGAGAGCGGTCATTACTGCCCAATAATTGAGAGGAATACTATCATTCCTGCAAGTAGAACGGATAGATTCTATACGATTCATGATAATCAGTCGAAGATTAGTATAAGGGTTCTGCAGGGTGAGAGTAGACTGGCAGATAATAACCTGGAACTGGGAGTTCTGGAGATAGAGGTTCCACAGAGAAAGGCTGGAGAAGAATCTGTAGATGTTACTTATACTTATGATATCAACTCTATCCTGGAGGTGGAAGCAAGGGTAATATCTACTGATAAGAAGTATCGTAAGATTATAAAGGGTCAGTATACTGAAATGACTGACGAAGAGATAGAGGAGCGTTTCAAGGAGCTGGCATATCTGAAGGTTCCACCAAGAGAGCAGGAAGCTAACAAGCTTATCCTGCTTCGGGCTGAGAGACTATATGAAGAGGCTCTTGGAATCGACCGTGAGGTTCTCGAGAATGAGGTCAGAAAGTTCGAGCTGGCTCTTGGTTCGCAGGATAAAAGAATCATTGAGAAAGAACGTGAGAAGCTGAAAGATTTCCTGGATAAGTGGGAGAATGAGTAAGCTGCAAAAGTAGAATAGAATTTACTAAATAAAAGATATAGAATATAAAAAAGGAAGTTCGAATCTGAGTAATCTCAAATCCGAACTTCCTTTTATTATGCTTTTAGATTTTGCTGATGAATCAGTGCTCGTCTTACTTTGTAAGGAGCTTATTCATGTAGTCGTTTACTACGCTATATCCATAGTTCTTAGCTGTTGCCCAGCCGATACCTACAGGATCTTCGTTGATTCCGAGGTTCTCAACACATGGACATGTGCCTCTCTTAACATACTGGAATCTCACATCTACACAAGTCTTGTTAAGAGGTGCTGTACTTCCGTATGCCTTTAAGTGCTGTATCTGAGCTCTAACACCATTTCTAACTGAACCAAATCCGTTTCCTGAAACACCATTTCCTGTTGCTCCAAGTCCTGCGAAGTTGTACTGTGTAATACTTACAGAACCGCCGAATCTTAGGAATCCGGTTTCTTTCATAGCCTGCGCAAAGGCTACCTCTGCTCTAACTCCCTCAGCAGCTGCCTCTTCATAATAGATTTGACAGAAGGCCTGAATAGTAGGAGCATCTGAATTCTTATAGAATGCAGGGTATGGTGCATTTGCATTAAAGTATCTAACCATCTGGGCTACATTTGTTTTAGATGTACCCATGATTGGAGTAAGGTTAGAAGATGTTGTTGGTGTAGTTGTATTAACTGTTGTTGATGCTGCAGGAGTACTTCCTGGAGTAGCTACACGATTTTCTCTCTTACCATACTTGATATAGTGCATATAGTACATTGGAAGGTTGCTTCCATATGCATTTCTAAGATCACCATATCTATTCTTATATGATATTACATCGAAGTTTGCACTAGCCTGACGACCTTCCTTCATACCGTATGTTACAAAGTGCTGAATAGCAGCCTGATCATTATTTCCGAAGGCTCTCTTCAGATCGCCATACTTATTTATATAGTAATCGAAGTTATATACATCACTATAATTTACACCGTTATAAACTGTAGTTTTGCTTGAAGAAGAACTTGATGCGCTTGTTGAACTCTTTTGTGCTGTGCTTGCTGGAGCAGAAGCATTTCCTGTAGCATCTCTGCCTTCTCTCTTACCGTAGTTAATGTAGTGCAGGTAATATGCTTTTGTATCATTACCGAAGGCATTTCTCAGATCGCCATATCTATTCTTGTAGGATGTAACATTGAAGGCTGGGCTAGCCTGACGGCCTTCATTCATACCATAAGTTACGAAGTGCTGAAGAGTTGCTTTATCATCAGTGCCGAATGCTCTCTTTAAGTCACCGTATTTATTTATATAGTAGTTAAAGTCATATACTGCACTGTAGTTGATACCATTTAGTGTTGTCGCATATGAAGTAGAGCTTGTTGTACTAGTTGAAGCAGCAGGTGCAACAGCTGTACCTGTAGCATTTCTTCCTTCTCTCTTACCGTAATTGATATAGTGTAAATAGTATGCTTTTAAGTTATTACCGAAGGCATTTCTCAGGTCACCATATCTATTCTTATAAGTTGTGACATTAAAGCTTGCGCTAGCCTGACGACCCTCGTTCATACCATATGTTACGAAGTGCTGAAGAGTTGCTTTGTCGTTTGTTCCGAAAGCTTTCTTCAAATCACCATATTTATTAATATAGTAATTATAATCATATACTGCACTATAGTTGATACCATTAAGTGTAGTTGCATAGTTAGCTTTTGTAGTTGTTGTGCTTGATGCAGCTGGTGTTGAAGAACTTGATGTAGGAACTGTAATGGTATTCTTACCATCTGTAGCTACACGGCCTTCCTTCTTACCATAGTTTAGGTAATGTAAATAGTAAGATTTCAGATTAGAACCATATGCATTTCTTAGGTCGCCGTATCTGTTCTTATAATAATTAACATCAAAGGATGCACTAGCTCGTCTACCTTCCTTCATTCCGAAATTTATAAAATGCATAAATGTTTGAAGTTCATTTCCTCCAAAAGCATTTTTAACATCAGGGTTTGCTGCAAGGTAATAATCCTTATTGTAAACTGGTGAATAATCAGTTCCTTTATATATTGTTATTGGACCGCTATTTGATAAGCCAAGAGCATTTGCTATTCCTCTGGCATCCGCCTGTCCAAGAGCTGTTAATTTGGCGTCTGAGTTTAAGTATTCTGTTACATCAGAAATGTTAGACATAAAAGCGTGTTCGATAATAATAGATGGAATCCCTGCTTTTTTACCGTTTCTGACAATTGCATAATAATCCGCTTTTGAACCATCGGGATATTTGTCAGCGGATGGATCGTCTGGATCATATGGATAATCTCGGTATAAAAAACCTTTGTTATTTAAACCTAATGCACAAAGTTGCTCAAGAATTTTGTTTCCTAATACTTGAGTTTCATTATATACGTATGAATTATAATTCCTATTAGGTACACATATTAGAGAGCCTCTAGTTGAAGAATTGGCTACCCAATTATTGTGAAAACTTATTAAATAATCTGCATTTTTGCTTTGCGCAAAACTTGTTAAACCAGAAAGTGAGTAGGAGGAAACGGAAGTTGTTCTAGTCATATAAATAGTAACATTATTATATGAAGCTAGAGCATCCCGACATGCTAGAGCTATCTTAAGGTTGATATCTCTCTCTACTAATCCATTTGCGCAAGCTCCAGTATCTTTACCACCGTTCTGTCCATGTCCTGGGTCAAGAACAATTACGTAGGCTTTTCTATTTTTGTTTGTGGCACCAAGTGTTGAGAACTCATTTGTTGACATTGAAAGACCAGTCTCGCTATCCAGCTCTTTAACTGTCTCTGCCTGAGCTACAAGGGAATCTGATTCGATAGAAGCTGAATCATCACCTGTAAGAGCATCGTAGTTTCCGTCCTCAAGGTTCTGAATGTCTTCCTCGCTATCTAGCTCGATCTTGATGAAGTCACCTTCGTCCAGCTTCTGGAAGTCTTTATTTGTTACATCCTCTACTGGTACTGCATCAGCCTCCGAACGATCTTCATCAACAATCCAAAGAAGTGGATCTACATCAACTTCTTCGTTAACACCGAATCTCAGGTCTGCACCGATTTCATCGAAGATAATTTCGTACTTGGTTTCTTCGACATAGTATTCAACGCTATCCACCTTGTACTCACCAGCCTGTCCAGCCGAGAAGTAAGGGTCGAATACGATAGCTGTATCCTGAATGATGGTAGCTCCTGTTTTGTAGGTATTACCATTATTTAAATTAGTATAGTTGAGTGTAGCTGACTCTATTACATCAGTAGTATCACTGATATCAACCAGGATATACTGACTGCTAGGTGCGGTCACATAATCAGCTTCGATAACGGCATAATTGAATATACCATTTTCTTCGAGTGCATCTGTATCTGTTGCTGTATCTTCATCAGATATAGATTCATCTGTGACTGACTCCTCAGTTACCTCCTCTAGATTTTCGGATTCATTTTCCTGCGCATCTGTTGCTGTTGCTATGCCGGTTGTTGTGTCTGTCTCAGCAGCAAAAGCAGCATTGTTATATCCAGTTGTAATTATCATAAGGAAAATGATAAGTATGGATATAATCTTTCTTGCTTTCGTAGATCTCATGCAAGCCTCCTCCATTCATTACTAATAAATATTTTTGTCGATTGAAACATATTCTATCATATAATTATGTCAACATCAACCCTTTTGTTACAAAATTGTTACAAAATATTTAATAATATTAACAATTTCCCCGAAAAAGCCCTAAATTTCACAAGATTTTCATAATAGTACTCACGTAAATCTTGTAACAAATTGGTTTGAATTGATAATTTTTGACAAATGTAAAAAAATATTGACAAGCATTATATATGAGGTTTATAATTTGCTTCAGTTGAATAAAAGCGTAAACCATTGATGCGGAGATAACGCTGAGAGATGTGCATTACAGAGAGTGAGACATTTGATGAGAGTCTTGCAGTAACAGCTTAGCAAATGGACCGCAGAGGGCATGGTCAAATCCGAGCTCATTTTGAGTAGTAGTTGGAGAGTATTCCATGACGTGAATCGAGCGTTAATCGAAAGAGATATAAATACGAATGTTGAGTATCTTGCTAAAGTGTGGAATTCTTATTCTATTTGTTTCTCTTTAATCATCTGATATTAAAGAGTTTTTTTATTTTAAGAATCCAAATTAAGGTGGCACCACGGAAATGATTTTCGTCCTTAGTCTAGTATTATACTGGGCTAAGGATTTTTTGTTTTTAAGCTGTTTTCATCAAGGGAAGTTGTAGAGGTATTAGGTATGGTGATTACAAAATTAGAAGAATTAAAAAAGTACGAAAAGGACTACTTAGTAGTTCCTGTTGCAAAGGAAATCCTTTCAGATACTGTAAGCCCAATTGAGGTTATGAGACGTCTGAAAAATGTGAGCGAAAGGGTATTTATCCTAGAAAGCGTAGTGAATCAGACTTACACGGGCCGATATACATTTCTGGGATATGCCCCAAAGCTTAGCCTCACAGTGAGAAATAATGAGGTTAATATAAATTATTTAAGAGAAGATGAAGCTGATAAAGAAAATGTGACTTTAGATAAGGCTGATCCTATGGAGAGCATAAATGAACTAATGAAGAAATACACAAGCCCTAAGCTTCCGAATCTTCCAGGCTTTACGGGCGGACTTGTCGGGTACTTCGCATTTGATTTTATTAAATATAAGGAACCGGTGCTTAAACTTATTTCTGCTGATGAAAATGATACCTCAGATGCGGAGCTAATGCTTTTTGATAAGTGTATTGCATTTGATAACATTAAACAGAAACTGATACTTATAACAAATATCAAAACTGAGAATATGGCAGAAGGCTATGCCGAAGCTTTGGCAGAGCTGGATGAAATGGAAAATCTTATCTTGAATGGAACGAAGAAGATTATTCCCAAAGGCCGACTTCTATCGGACTTTACTCCTCGGCTTAGCAGGGAAGAGTACTGTGAGATGGTTGAAAAGGGTAAGCATCATATATTTGAGGGAGATATTTTCCAGGTGGTTCTATCGAATAGGATGCAGGCAGAATATGCAGGAAGTCTTTTTGATACCTACAGACAGCTAAGAACTTCAAATCCATCCCCTTATATGTTTTATCTGGATATGGGCGGAACTGAAATAGCGGGCGCCTCTCCAGAAACCCTGGTTAAGCTGGATGATGGCGACCTATATACATATCCTTTGGCAGGAACGAGACCAAGAGGGAAAAGTCCGGAGGAAGATATGGCTCTTGAGACTGAGCTTCTGAAGGATGAGAAGGAACTGGCAGAGCACAACATGCTAGTGGATCTCGGACGAAATGATCTCGGACGTATCAGTGATTTCGGAACGGTTGAAGTTGTCGATTACATGTCTGTGCTTAGATACTCTCACGTAATGCATATCGGCTCTACGGTAAAGGGGCGAATATCTGATAAGTATTCAGCGATAGATGCAATCGGCACTGTTCTTCCTGCAGGTACCCTTTCGGGAGCGCCTAAGATAAGGGCTTGCGAAATCATAAATGATTTAGAGGGATGTCGCAGAGGTATATACGGAGGAGCCATCGGTTATATAGATTTCGGTGGCAATATGGATACCTGCATCGCTATTAGATTCGCTGCTAAGAAGAACGATAAGGTAACCATTCAGAGTGGTGCCGGAATAGTAGCTGATAGTGTTCCTGAGAAGGAATATCAAGAGTGTCTCAACAAAGCTCAGGCAGTTATAAATGCTATCAAAGAAGCGAATGAAATGTAGGAAAGAGAGGGTGGAGAAATGGTTTTGTTAATAGATAATTATGATAGCTTTTCCTACAATCTCTTTCAGCTGGTAGGTACTATCACACCAAATATAAAGGTAGTCAGAAATGACGAAATGACAATAGGTGAAATCGCACAATTAAACCCTTCACATATCATATTATCTCCAGGTCCCGGCAAGCCTTCGGACGCCGGAATCTGTGAGGATGTGGTAAGAGAATTTGCGGGAAAGATTCCTATTATGGGTGTGTGTCTCGGACATCAGGCAATCTGTGAGGTTTATGGAGCAACAGTCACATACGCAAAGAGGCTTATGCATGGTAAGTCGTCTATGTGCTCTATGGAACCGGATGTAGAGATTTTCAAAGGGCTATATAAGGAAAATATAGGTACAAATGGAGATAAAGAGAAGTCTTCTATAAAGGTGGCGAGATATCATTCGTTGTCGGCCAAGAAAGAAACTATTCCTGAGGAGCTGCGTGTTATCGCAGTTGCAGATGATGATGGTGAGATAATGGCTGTAAAACATAGAGACTATAAGGTATATGGACTTCAGTTCCATCCAGAATCAATACTTACACCAGATGGCATACAGATACTGAAAAATTTCCTTTCTGTAAGCAAATAAAATGAGAATCCAGAAGGGATGATAGAAAAAAATAAATACAAAAATATAAAAATACAAGAAAATAAAAAAGCTGAATTATGATCGAGGAGGTACATGAAAATGATCAAGGAAGCAATTGAAAAAATAGTAAACAAGCAGGACCTTACATATGATGAGGCCTACACAGTAATGAATGAGATAATGAGCGGAGAAACAAGCCCGACACAGAATGCGGCATTTCTATCGGCCCTTTCTACTAAGAGTGCAAAGGCTGAAACAACTGATGAGATAGCTGGTTGTGCGGCTGCCATGAGAGCCCATGCTATCCCGGTTGAAACGGGAATGGATATCTTCGAAATAGTAGGTACTGGTGGAGATAATGCACAGAGCTTCAACATATCAACAACTTCAGCGCTTATTGCTGCAGCAGGTGGCATGAAGGTTGCTAAGCATGGTAATAGAGCGGCTTCATCAAAGTGTGGAACAGCTGATTGTCTGGAAGCTCTTGGAGTAAATATTGAGCAGGATCCGGAGAAATGTGTAGAGCTTCTGAAAGAGGTTGGAATGTGCTTCTTTTTCGCTCAGAAGTATCATACATCTATGAAATATGTTGGCGCTATCCGTAGAGAACTTGGATTCAGAACTGTATTTAATATACTTGGACCTTTGACTAATCCTGGAAAGCCTAGTAGAATGCTCCTTGGCGTATATGATGAATACCTGGTTGAGCCGTTGGCTCAGGTTCTTGCGAACCTTGGTGTTAAGAAGGGTATGGTGGTATTCGGTCAGGACAAGCTGGATGAAATATCCCTTAGTTCTCCAACAACTGTTTGTGAGATTAAGGATGGCTGGTATAGAACAACAGTTATCCGCCCTGAAGATTTTGGATTTGAAACCTGTAATAAGTCAGAGCTGGTTGGTGGAACACCAGAGGAAAATGCGGCTATTACCAGAGCTATTCTTTCCGGAGAGGAAAGAGGAGCTAAGAGAAATGCAACTCTTATGAATGCAGGTGCTGCACTTTATATTGGAGATAAAGCTGACTCAATAGCGGACGGAATAAAGCTTGCAGCTGAGATAATCGAGTCAGGCAAGGCTATCGAAACACTGGATAAATTTATAGAGCTCAGTAACAAGTAGTAAAATAAAAAGAATACTAATAATCTTTCCGAAACTAATAAAGAGGATTATTCATATGATATTAGATGAACTCGCATCCTTAACAAGAGCAAGGATAGAAAAACAGAAAAAAGAAGTTAGTATGGATGACATACGTAGAGAAGCAGAGTTAATTGCGGCTAGGGAAATGGAAGTCCAGGAATTCGATTATCCTTTCGAAACAGCACTTAGTAAACCGGGCCTATCTATTATTTCAGAAGTAAAGAAGGCTTCTCCATCTAAGGGCATTATTGCAGAAGACTTCCCTTACATTGAAATAGCCAGGGAATACGAAGCAAGCGGAGCAGATGCAATAAGCTGTCTCACAGAACCTGACAGATTTAAGGGAAACGATGAATATCTGAAAGCTATAACCAAAGAAGTGACAATCCCTGTTCTTAGAAAGGATTTCACGATTGACCCTTACATGATATATCAGGCTAAGGTTTTCGGAGCGTCTGCAATCCTTCTTATAGCCGCCATTCTTTCTGATGAAGAACTAAAAAACTTCTATGAGATAGCGGATACACTTGGAATGTCCTGTCTCTTCGAGGCTCATGATGAAGAAGAGGTTGAGAGATGCCTGACCGCTGGTGCGAGGATAGTCGGAGTTAATAACAGAAATCTCAAGGATTTCACTGTAGATATAAATAACAGTATAAGGTTGCGGGAACTTGTTCCTGAGAATATAATCTTTGTGTCTGAAAGTGGAATCATGGTTCCGGAGGACGTGAAAGCTCTTAGGGAAAATGGAACTGATGCAGTACTTATCGGAGAGATGCTAATGAGAAGCGACTCAAAGTCTGAACTGATAAAAAGCTTAAAGAACTAAAATTGGAATGAAAACCAGGATGAAAAATAAAACAATAAAACAATATGTAAATGCCATTCTGAGCGAAGCGAAGAATCTATATAAAGGAGAAATATTATGTCAGAAGGAAGATTTGGAGAGTTTGGTGGTCAATATATCCCGGAAACTCTGATGAATGAAATACATAAGTTGGAGAGGGCTTATGAGCATTACAAAAATGATCCTGAATTCGTGGCAGAGCTGGACGAACTGAATAGAAACTATGCTGGACGCCCATCCCTTCTATATTATGCCGAGAAAATGACCAGAGATCTAGGCGGTGCAAAGATATATCTTAAAAGAGAGGACCTTAATCATACAGGCTCTCACAAGATTAATAACGTGCTGGGACAGGTTCTTCTTGCAAAGAAAATGGGTAAAACCAGAGTTATAGCAGAGACCGGCGCAGGTCAGCATGGTGTAGCAACTGCAACAGCGGCAGCTCTTATGGATATGGAGTGCGAAATCTTCATGGGCGAAGAGGATACCAAGCGTCAGGCACTGAATGTATTTAGGATGGAACTACTGGGCGCCAAGGTTCATGCAGTTAAAACAGGAACCAGGGTTCTAAAGGACGCTGTAAATGAGGCGATGAGAGAGTGGGTTAGCCGAGTGGATGATACTCTGTATGTTCTCGGTTCAGTTATGGGGCCACATCCATTTCCAACTATTGTTAGAGACTTTCAGTCAGTTATCAGTAAGGAGAGCAGACAGCAGATTCTTGATGCTGAGGGTAAGCTTCCTGATGTGGTAATAGCCTGCGTAGGTGGCGGAAGTAATGCTATTGGATCCTTCTACGAATATATAAAGGATGATGGAGTTAAACTGATCGGATGTGAGGCAGCAGGTCTTGGTGTTGATAATCCGAAAAATGCAGCAACCATGGCAAATGGCTCTATGGGAATCTTCCATGGAATGAAGTCTTTATTCTGCCAGGATGAGTATGGTCAGATAGCTCCGGTTTACTCCATATCAGCAGGACTTGATTATCCTGGTATCGGACCAGAGCATGCATATCTTGCATCCATCGGAAGAGCAGA
>DFEN01000155.1 GCA_002368685.1 Lachnospiraceae bacterium UBA3801 | reverse complement strand
CATTTGGCTTAAGACGGTTACGTATTCTCTTACAGAGAACATCCTCAAATACATATCTATTTTTACCTTTTGTACCTATTTCTGCATATCTTACAAGAAACATTTTGATGTTATTCATAATCTATTTCCTCTCAACAAATGATTTATATCATTCAAAAAATATTATCTTACATAATGTCTTAACATAGGAAGTAGTTCATTAATGGTTTTTATAGCATAATCAACCTCTTCCTCAGTATTATCTTCGCCAAAACTGAATCGTAGAGTAGATTCAAGTCTTTTCTTATCGAGTCCTATAGCAGATAATACGGCTGACTCTTTACTTTTATTTGAGGAACAAGCAGAACCTGAAGAAACATATATTCCTTTATCCTCCAATGTATGAAGCATTACTTCTGCCCTAACTCCCACAAAGCTTATACTAGCAATATGTGGAGCACCTTTTTCTATATCTGAATTAGTATAAACTTCATCTATAGCTGTAAGACCATTTACTAGTCTGTCTCTAACAGACTTTATATGATTTATCTTATCTTCGAAATTATTAAAGGTTTTCTCAACAGCTATTCCTAGTCCAGCGATAGCAGGTACATTTTCGGTTCCAGAACGCATATTCTTCTGCTGACCACCACCGTAGATGATTGGTCTAATAAGAGTACCCTTCTTAATATATAAGAAGCCAGACCCCTTAGGTCCATGAATCTTATGTCCAGATACAGACATTAGATCAGCGCCGAGATTCTTTGGAATTGTTTCTATCTTACCAAAGGACTGAATGGCATCAACATGAAAATATAGATTAGGATTCTTAGCTTTAACAGCTCTGCCAATCTCTCTTATTGGCATAATTGAGCCTATTTCATTATTTATATGCATACAAGATACAAGTATAGTATCTTCTCTTACAGCATTAGCAAAAGCTTCAGGTGAGACTATTCCATGCTCATCACTTGGGATATAAGTTACTTCATAGCCTTCCCTTATAAGAAATTGCATAACTGAGGATACGGAAGCGTGTTCAACGGATGAAACCACTATATGCTTTCCCGTTCTTTTCTTCGCGAGCGCTGTACCAATAATAGCCATATTATTAGATTCAGTACCACCGGAGGTGAAAACGATTTCTTCCGGTAAACATTTAAGTACTTTACTAATTGTTTCAGCACTTTTAGAAACTAAATGTTCAGCATCAAGTCCTTTTAAATGCATAGATGAAGGATTTCCGTAGTCTTCTCTCATTGTTTTAACTACTACATCAATTACCTCATCATAAACCTTTGTAGTTGCACTGTTATCAAAATATACTTCCATAACCTTATAACCTTATATCTTATATTTAATCTAATTATATTTAGAAAAACTATTATTACCTTATTATCAAAACTACTTATCCATAAGAAAGCTAAGAATAGACATCACTGTCATTCCCGCTGTCTCTGTCCTGAGTATTCTATGTCCTAGCGATACTGTTTTAGCATCAATATCCTCAAGCTTTTTAGCCTCGGCGTCAGAGAAACCGCCTTCAGGACCTATGAAAATACCAATAGATATCTTCTCATTTATAGTATTTTTATCTATCGCTTCTTTTACAAGACGATTTATAATATCTCGACTTAAGTCCATTCCTTCTGCTAGTTCATAAGGAAAAAGAACTGTATCCATTTGGCTTTCAGCAAAGCTTATGGCTTCATTCATAGACATATAGTCAAGAACCTTTGGTATAATGCCTCTTCGGGACTGCTTAGCAGCAGACTCGGCAATAGCATTATATCTATTTATCTTCTTTTCTTTTTTCTTATCATCAAGTTTAACGATTGTTCGTTCCATCATCACAGGAATAATGGAGTATACACCAAGTTCTACACATTTTTGAATGATTGTCTCAAGTTTATCGCCCTTTGGAACTCCCTGGAATAGATATATATCTGCTGGAAGCTCTGCATTACTACCGGTTATATCGATAATATCAGCAATTACAGCAGGTTCACCATACTTAGAATTATCAATACAGTAGTCAGATATCTTACATAGATAATCTCTTGAACTACCATCACTAATAGTGATCTCGTCGCCAGTAGAAAGCCTAAGTACATTTAATATATGATTTACATCTTCTCCAGTTATTCTTATTGACTTATCAGCCTCTGAACAACCATCTACATAAAATCTATGCATATATCACACCTATTTAGAAACGATACAAACCCATTCATTTTCACGGGTTATATCTATTATTTCAAAACCATTTTGAAGTAGAGCCTTCTTTACATCCTCTTCTCTGGAATCACTTATGCCAGAAGCTATAAATACAGCATTTTCGTTCATATATTCGCGAATCATTGTAGATAATGGAATAATAACGTCAGCCAGAATATTTGCTACAACGATATCATACTTTCTAGCTGGTATTGGATCACTGTCTCCAAGCTCTATGTCGACCATCTGAGCGGCATTACTTGGATTTACAGCAGAAGCAATTCCAGAACCTATACTAGCCTTTTCCATCTTCTCACGGTTATCATCTTGAGAGAGATAGTTCTCGGCTATTCTATTATCTGCTAGTAGATTACCACAGGAGAATTCTATTCTATCTTCTGAAAGTCCGCTTGCCAGGGCATTTATCTTGCTTGCCCTAACTGCCTGTGGATCAATATCAAGTCCATGAACATAGCCGGCTCCAAGAAGACAGGCAGCAATTGATAGTATACCACTTCCACAGCCTACGTCAAATACAGAGTTTTCAGAGGTTATATATTTTTGAACCTGCCCTAAGCACAGTCTAGTAGTTTCATGAGTACCTGTACCAAAGGCTGTAACAGTTTCTATTCTTATTACCTTGTCATCTTCCTTTAGTTCAAAGCCTTCAAGATTCTTATAGGCTTTAAGAGTATCATATACATCAGACTCTTCATCTATAACTGGCATTATAACTATATTGTCATAAAGCCTAGTAGGCTTAAAATTCTCTTTAAATTTATCATTCCAGGTTGAATCATCAGTTGTATCTTCAAGTGATATATTCCCTGTACCTATTGGGAGAAACTCAGAAAGTCTTGTTAGTTCGTTATGAATATTTTTCTTTAATTCGTTTATTTTAGTTTCATCAAATGAATCATCTAAGTAACAGGAAACTGTGGCAAGATCATCATTTGAATTCATCTGAAGAGGTATATCAACAAACATTTGCTTTATCTCCTCTTCAGTAAGAGGGACATTATCCTCAATCTGGATACCTTCGATTCCCATTTCGCTGAGGAATTCAGATAAGATATCTACTACCTCTGTACTTGTTTCGATGCTAAGTTTTTTCCAAATCATGATATAAATCCTTTGTATATATTTAATAAGTCATATAATAATACATTTTTAAATTATTTACCAATACATTTAAAATCCCGATCTGCCAGGAAATGCAAATCGGGATTTAAATAAAACGGAAAAATTATAGTTTATTTTCTGAATTTCTTCTTCTTATAACCACCGAAGGAAAAATCTCCAGCTGAATCTGTACTTGATCTAGCATTAACAGCTGGACCAGATGCATTTTCATACTGATTAAGAATAGATTTCTGCTCATCTGTCAGATTCTCTGGAACCTGAACAACAAGTGTAACATAATGGTCACCACGAACAGTTTTATTCTTAAGTGTTGGAACACCCTTTCCTTTAAGCTTAACCTTAGTATTTGTCTGTGTTCCTGGAGCTATATCATAGTTGTAAGGACCATCGATTGTATTAAGCTGAACCTTACCACCAAGTGCTGCCTGAGTAAATGAAATAGGCTCTGATGAATATATATCATATCCCTGTCTCTGGAATACCGGATGTTTATCCACAAGGATAGTTACGAGAAGATCACCTCTTTCTCCTCCATTTATTCCAGGTTCACCCATCTCTCTTAGACGGATAGACTGACCATTATCGATTCCTGCAGGAACCTTGATCTGAATTTTCTTCTTGCTCTTAACATATCCGGAACCGGCACAGTTGGAACATTTATACTTAATGATCTTACCGGAACCAGTACAATCAGGACATGTCTGAACTGTTCTAGCCATTCCGAAGAGTGACTGCTGTGTAAATACAACCTGACCCTTACCACCACACTTTGTACAAGTTTCAGGTGCGTGTCCAGGCTGAGCACCACTTCCCTTACATACAGGACACTCATCCTTAAGAGGAAGTTCTATTTCTGTCTGTGTACCGAAGATAGCCTCTTCAAATGTAACACGGACAGTTGTTCTGATATCAGCTCCCTTTACAGGACCATTTGACTGTCTCTGTCTGGTTCCGCCAAATATATCACCGAAGATATCTCCAAAGATATCTCCCATATCTGCGAAATCAAATCCAAATCCTCCACCACCTGGACCACCATTTTGATCAAATGCTGCGAAACCAAACTGATCATACTTCTGTCTGTTAGCAGGATCTGACAAAATAGCATAAGCTTCAGATGCTTCTTTGAACTTCTCTTCAGCTTCTTTATCTCCAGGATTGGCATCTGGATGGTATTTCTTAGCAAGGACTCTGTATGCTTTCTTTAATTCACTATCTGTAGCGTTCTTGGAAACTCCAAGGACTTCATATAGGTCTCTCTTTTCCTCTGCCATTATTTATCACCCTTCACTTTTAAACTTCTGTAAAGTCTCCATCTACAACATCGCCATCACCAAAGTCTGGTGTGCCTGCACCTGTACCAGCGTTTGCACCAGGACCGTTCTGCTCATAGAGCTTCTCGAATAGCTGCTGAGCTGATGTCATAAGTGATTCCTTACCAGCCTTGAGCTTCTCTATATCATAATCTGAAAGGTTTTCAATGTCAGTTCCTTCAATGATTGTCTTAAGAGCATTAAGCTCATCCTCAACCTTCTTCTTCTCATCATCTGGAAGTTTATCTCCAACTTCCTGAAGAGCCTTCTCTG
>DFEN01000171.1 GCA_002368685.1 Lachnospiraceae bacterium UBA3801 | reverse complement strand
TAGCCGCACCAAAGGCAAGCAGTAAAACGAGGAGTATAACTATAATAGTTTTAAGGACTCTGAACTTCTTCTTTTTCTTCTTCTTTTTCTTTTTATTCTGTGGTCTTCTATTATCAGGACGACTCTTACGTCTTGGTGCTTCGTACTCATCATCATCGTCCTCATAGCTATCTTCATAATCCTCATCACTTACTATTTGATCAGGATCATAAGCCCTTCTTCTTGTACGCTGCTGTCTCTCCAGCTCAGCCTGTCTTTCCATCTCGGCCCTTCTTTCTGCCGCTGCCCTTCTGGCTGCCGCTTCCTTTGCAGCTGCTTGCTGCTGAACTCTCTGCTGCTGTTCCGCAAGTCTCTGTTGTTCTGCGAGTCTCTGCTGCTCTGCCTGTCTCTCCATAGCAGCTCTACGTTCCTCAGCCTCACGTCTGGCTGCTGCCTGTATCTCACTCTGGCTAGGGCCATCGCTGATAAATGCCGAATCCATCTCAGGATCATACTCACTGCCTGTGCCATGCATCTTCTGCTGCTCCAGCTCTCTGATCCTTCGAAGTTCTTCTCTCTGCAGTTCCTCTAATTCCTTCTTTCTTCTAGCTGACTCAGCACGAAGTCTGCTCAGCTCTTCATCCTCACCGTTATATCCCATGATATATCCCCTTTAGGTTATATTTAATCAATAATAATCATCGGTTGACATAATAGCACAGAGTCCAACCCAATGTCAAACTCTATACAAACTGAGGATGATCCCATCTATTCACTACTTTTGTGATCAAATGTAATCATCCTCAAATTAATGTCTAACTCAAAATGTCAAACTTGTATTTATTTCTTAGTTGGTTCTATCATTCGAGCATCAATACTCATATCCATGAGTCTATCAAGCTTAACCTCTTTCCATTTCCTCTCGATTCTCTTAGCCACGAGCTCCATGTACTTTTCATTCATCTCTGGAAGTAGCAGATAGAACTGATTATTTCTACTTTGCATCATGATATCACTTTTTCTAAGAAGAGCATTTATCATACTTCCAAAGCCCTGGAAGATCTTGTTGAATTCTTCCTGAGACATATCATCTCTGATAGGAGTAAATGTGATAAGCATCTTACATGCGAGATTCTCATAGGTCTCGATATATCTGCGGAGGAATCTGTAAACGATACTGAAGTCTTCATGATTCAGCCACATTGCACCTCTGTCAGAACCTCTCTCTTCCATAGAATCTGATATTCTCTCAAGGTCATTTACTGACTTATACTCATCATCATTTAACTCGTAGAAGGCTATATTACGTCCACCGGACTGCTTTACATATTCCAGAGCCTTCGAAGCCTTCTGGAAGAGCTTCTCATATTCTGTTCCCTGCTCTGGAACAAGAACTGCACCCATTGATATACCCATAGATACATTATTCTCTTCTCCAACTATTCCTGCCAGAGACTCATTTATCTTATTATCGATATAAGCATGTATCTCTGCCAGCTCCTTCTTATCCTTAAGTCCTCTACAGAAGATAAGGAACTCATCGCCTCCCAGTCTGGCTTTGATATCATCTCCCTCAGTAACACTGTTGATTATCTTGATGCATTCCTCAATCAGCTTATCACCCATTTCAGTACCATAGATGTCATTAAAGAGAATGAAGTTATCCATGTTTACAATTGTAAGTAATCCACTTTCAGTCGCACAAGCCTGTTTAAGAGTTTCTATAATACCTGCTCCGCTCATATATACCCCCTAAAAGATTTTATTAAAAATTGATTTTACGCGCCTCAAAACTACAAATTATTTTAACACATTTACTTGCATCTAATCAATCTTATTTCCGTTAATTATTATATCGCTATGACTTTATATATAACACTAGTTTTTTAACCAGTCTCCCCATATATCTCACTACTGCATCTATAACCCAGCAGGCACAGTAAATAATAAGAATTACAAGCAGTATTTGAAGCAGATAATTCTTCTGCATATAAAACTTTGGAGTACCAATCGGGAAAAGCTCTTCCCAGATCAGATTACGAATAAGCGGATGTTCATGAAGCATATAAATGCCCAGATTTCCGGCACTTATTGCATTTATAACCAGTCCCAGTCTCCTGAATCTACTCATATCCAGCTTTTCAAAGAATCTAAAGAGACAGGTGCATTGTAAAACCACAAGAGGGTTATCATTATATCCTACAACGCCTTCTATTCCCTTATCCGGGTAATGATAAACGAGCCATACATCAACAAGTCCCATTAGCAGAAACCCTGCCAGATATATGAAAGGACTATTCCATAGATTCTTGTCCTTTCCATTTTCATGGCTTGTAAAGATATGATGCTTTCTTAGATATGCTCCAAGAAGGTACATGTATATAAAATCATATAAACTCTTTCCACCCTGAGTGGAGAGTATTTTTTTCAAACTGATAATGCTTTCAAAAGGCTCCAGCATACTTAGCGGCTGCCATATTGAAAAAATAAAGAAACAAATAGCTATAAGATATAAGAATTCATTTCTGGTTAGATTTCTTATCATCTTATTCAGAAATGGTGATATTATAAGCACCAGAAGATAGAGAGTCATGAAGTACCAGGTTCTCGACATAAATGGGAAGAGCCCCTTGATATACTGAAGGTCCGTTACCGATCCCGGACGGAAAAGCCCATAAACAACCGGTATCATAATCGAATAAAAAAGCATCGGAATATAGCATTTAAGAACTCTCTGATAATTGAAGTCAGTTTTAGTTTCACATAGAAAATATCCCATAATAATAACGAAGATATATACCGGACATCTGCATAGCAGCCAAATGATCCAATAGGTCAGTTCGACCCTTCCGCTTAGCTCCTGTGCTATATCTGTATAATCTCCGTAGTCTGATACATGCAGGAAGATAATCTGCAGCATCATCAGTATTCTAAGTAATTCTATACTGGAATTACGTGGGGTTTTGGCGGTCCCGGCTGTTTTGTTTGTTTCGGTTGTTTTTTTACTCATGGTAAAATCCTTTATTTTATAAAATCCTTCGCAATACTCAGGAAGACATTATAACGCCCATGAGGACATTATAACGTTCAGGAGGACAAAATTCAGGCGGAGGTTTTACCCTCCGCCCATCTAATTCATAAAGTAAAGATCATCAAATCCTTAGAACTTACCTGCCTTTGCAGCCTCTTCGATA
>DFEN01000091.1 GCA_002368685.1 Lachnospiraceae bacterium UBA3801 | reverse complement strand
GTTGATTATAAGTTAGCTTAGTTAAGATAAGGTACAATTAAAATGTATATACTCCTGCTTGGCGGGATATATAATAAACTCCTTTGATGCAGAATCGCCACACTTAATCCGTGTGGCGATTCTTTTATTATAATCTTATAACATAGTTGTAAATATACTCATTAACACGGTTATCGTTGCCATCGAAGCAATAGTTGAAACAGTAATGGCGCTAGATAGTAGCTCTGTATCCTCGCCCATTTTTTCAGACTGAATGAGTGGCAGGTTACCTATTGGCATCTCTGCCATGAGGCATATGCCAAGAATTGTTATATCATCACAGTGAGCGGCTCTAAGGATAAAGAATAGCGCTACAGGTACCAGTATCATTCGGATTAGAATGTAAGCCCAAATCCTTATATTCTTTAGTCCCTTAGTAATATCTGATCTTGCGATAGATACACCGAGGAGTGCCATTGATAGGAATACTGTGGCATTTCCGATGTAGCTTATACTGCTTGAAATAATAAGTGGTGGCTTCAGGTCAAACCAGAAAACTACAAGTGCAAGCAGTGCCATGATGGTTCCCGGACTAAAGACCTTCTTAAGATTCATTTTCTCCTTGCCGCGTCCCAGTATTGTTATTCCATGTGTGTAGAAGAGCAGGCTGTACATGACATTACATACGATTACATATAGAATGGCATTTTCAGGTAGAATAGCTCTTGCGACAGGGATTCCAATGAAACCAACATTTGTATATACAGTCATTAGGTTGTAGAATCTCTGATTATTATTGTCGACTCTGAGTATTATTGGAAGTAGGAATCCGAGAATGACAAGGAATATATAGAAGAGTGCACCGATAATAAGTGCTTCAATCAGATCCGCATGCGTAGCTGATACATTTCCGGATAGCATGGATGCAAGTATCAGCGCGGGATTACAGATATCCATGATAATAACTGATATTTTTTGAGAGGTCGTGTTGTCGATGACCTCTCTTTTATATAGATAGATTCCGATAGCAACCAGGATGGTTATAACTCCCATTTGCTCTAGTGTAACGATGGTACTCATTTATAATTCCTTTACGACCTTTTGCAAGCGTCAGTTTTTAGGTGACAATAGCTTAAATGTTTCAAGTGACTAATTGATTATATAATAATCGAGATATATTGCAATAAAAATGTATAACATTTCTCGTTGCTTTTTTACGTAGGTTAAAGTAACATAACTTACTGTAAATAGGATTTACATCAAAGGAGTTAATTAAATGACACTTAGAGAACTTGGAATAGGCGAGTCTTGTATTATCAAGGCCGTCGGTGGGGAAGGTGCGCTCAGACAGCACTTTCTTGATATGGGCGTTATTCCTGGCGCAGAAATGACTCTTATAAAGTTTGCCCCTATGGGAGACCCTATGGAGCTTAGAGTGCACGGCTATGAGCTGACGCTCAGGCTGGATGATGCTGAGAAGATTGAGATAGAGAAGACAGCTTCCGTTTCTGAACTTCGAGATGAAAATGATCTTGAAACTGAGGATTCGAAGAGTGGTAAGGATAAAAGCGGTAGTAAAGATAGAGGTAAGTCCAAGGTTCATCACCCAGGACTTGGTGAGGGTGGTATCTATCATGATAAAACACATGAGACCCCGCTCCCAGAAGGCGAAGTAATAAGCTTTGCTTTGGCTGGAAATCAGAATAGTGGTAAGACTACACTTTTCAATCAGCTGACAGGTTCTAATCAGCATGTCGGCAATTTCCCAGGCGTAACAGTAGATAGAAAATGTGGTGGTATCAGAAATGTACCAAATACAGAGGTTGTTGATCTGCCGGGTATATATTCTCTATCCCCATATACAGATGAAGAGATAGTTTCGAGACAATATATAATCGGCGAGAAGCCAAAGGGAATAATAAATATAGTAGATGCTACAAATATAGAGAGAAATCTATATCTTACTATGCAGCTTATGGAACTGGATATCCCTATGGTGCTTGCTCTAAATATGATGGATGAGGTTCGCGGTAATGGCGGATCTATCAAGATAAATGATATGGAGGCGCTGCTCGGAATCCCGGTTATTCCTATATCAGCGGCTAAAAATGAGGGTGTTGATGAACTTATAAGTCATGCGATGCATGTGGCAAAATATCAAGAGAGTCCGGGAAAGAAGGACTTCTGTGATGAAAATGACCATGGCGGAGCTGTTCATAGATGTCTGCACGGTATCATGCACCTGATAGAGGACCACGCGAAAAGGGCCGAAATTCCTGTAAGATTTGCGGCTAATAAGGTTATAGAGGGAGATTCTCGAGTTATAGATGCTCTGGAGCTCTCACAGAATGAAAAGGAAATGATAGAACATATCATTCTTCAGATGGAAGAGGAACGAGGTCTGGATAGATCTGCAGCCATAGCAGATATGAGATTCTCCTTTATTCAGAAGCTCGTCTCAGCTACTGTTATAAAGCCTGCTGAGAGTAAGGAAAGGGAGAGAAGTGAGAAGATAGATAGGATACTGACCGGAAGATTTACAGCGATTCCTGCATTTATCCTTATCATGGGACTTACCTTCTTCCTGACTTTTAATGTTATAGGAGCCTGGCTGCAGGGCCTGTTGGAGAAACTGATCGACTATGGGGCTGCTAGTCTCGATAAACTCCTGACCGCTTCAAATTTAAATGATGTCGTTCATTCGCTCATTATAGATGGAATAATTAATGGTGTAGGTAGTGTTCTTAGCTTCCTTCCGATAATCATCATTTTATTCCTGTTCCTTTCACTTTTGGAGGATTCAGGTTATCTCGCAAGAGTAGCCTTTGTTATGGATAAGCCTCTCAGAAAGCTAGGTCTATCGGGTAGAAGTATAGTTCCTATGCTTATAGGCTTTGGTTGTTCGGTGCCGGGAGTTATGTCCAGTAGGACGCTCCCTTCTGAACGAGATAGAAAAATGACAATAATGCTTATTCCTTTTATGAGCTGTACCGCTAAGATTCCGATATATGGCTTCTTTACAGCGGCATTTTTCCCTGGTAAAGGTGCGCTTATAATGATCGGACTATATCTTATAGGTATAGTTGTCGGAATCCTTACGGCAGCAGTTGCAAAGAATACAGTCTTTAAGGGCGAAGCTGTACCATTTGTTATGGAGCTTCCTAATTATAGGCTTCCTGGGGTTAAGAATGTAGCACAGCTGCTTTGGGAGAAGGCAAAGGATTTCCTGATAAAAGCCTTCACGGTTATTTTTATTGCGACTATCGTTATATGGTTCCTTCAGACCTTTAATACTCATCTGGGACTAGTTAGTGATCCGCAGGATAGTATACTTGCTAGAGTAGCGGAGTTCATATCTCCTGTATTTAAACCACTAGGCTTCGGGGACTGGAGAATAACTACGGCGCTGATCACAGGCTTTATGGCGAAGGAGAGTGTGGTATCTACATTATCGATACTCTTTGGCAATACAGCGACACTTGTCGGAAGTATTACTCCGACAGCCGCTATGGCACTCCTTGTTTTCTGCCTGCTTTATACCCCTTGTGTAGCAGCGATTGCTTCAGTTAAGAGAGAGCTTGGAGCTAAATGGGCCCTTATGATGGTTGGACTTCAGTGCGCGGTTGCGTGGGTAGTTGCCTTCCTGATAAATGTAATTTTTTAAATATTTATAGTTCTTAAGGACTCCTTAATAAGTTAAATGATATAAAGGTACTGTAAACAGCGCAGTTTGCAGTACCTTTTTAAAAAAGATTTATGACTAATTAGAGGTGAATGATGAAGAAAAGCATTTTAACCGTAAAAGATGTACAGAAGACATTTGCAAGTAATGGACAGCAGGTTCACGTGCTTTCAAATGTAAATATGGAAATATATGATGGAGACTTTACCGTGATTATGGGTTCGTCTGGGTCTGGTAAATCAACCCTCCTGTATGCGCTTTCCGGAATGGATAAGGCGACTGCCGGACAGGTTCTCTTCACGAGTAAGAAGAGAGAGGGCGAAAATGACCAAGAGGTTGACATAACACAGACTAAAGAAAGACAGATGTCAAAGCTTAGAAGCGAAGATTTTGGTTTCGTCTTCCAGCAGATGCATCTCGTAAGCAATCTGACTCTCCTCGAAAATGTTGCAGTCACAGGTTATCTGGATAAGAGCAGAAGTGCTGCAGATACAAAGAAAAAGGCGGAGGAGCTCCTGGATAGAATGAGTCTCACTGAGGTTAAGAATCATTTGCCTTCAAGAGTATCAGGTGGAGAGCAGCAGAGATGCGCTATTGCAAGAGCGGTTATAAATGATCCTACAGTTCTTTTTGCGGATGAGCCAACAGGTGCACTTAATAAGAAAAATACAACCGCGGTTCTAGATCTTCTTACGGATATAAATAATGAAGGTCAAAGTATAGTAATGGTTACTCATGATATAAAGTCCGCTATCAGAGGTAATAGACTTCTTTATCTCGAGGACGGAAACATAGTAGGCGAGCTCGAACTCACTAAATATGGTGAGAAGAATATTGCCGGTGAGCCACTTCAAAGCGATAAATCCCGCGAAGCTCAGGTAAATGCTTGGCTCGAATCTCTTGACTGGTAACAATATTTTATCTGGAGCTACGCGAAGGATCTTATATAGGAGTATAGAAATGGAAACACTCTCACTTGTTAAAGCAAGTATAAGAAATAGAAAAGGCACCATGATTAGTTTCATGCTTCTCACTATGTTCATCGTAGTTAGTGTAATAACTATGATTGGAGTTAGAAAGAATTATGAGACGGCTACTGAGGAGGCCTTTAAGATAGAAGATAAAGGCGTAATATTCGCTTATTTTGATAATAGTAAATATTCAGAGGAACTTAAAAAGAAGGTAGAGGCTGAAGATACAGTAGATCACGTAGAGGTTTATGATGCTCTGGTCGGAAGAAAAGCTACTGTAGGAAAAGAAGAGGAAAGTAATGGCTATTTTGTGACTAAAATGCTAGATACACTGCCTATTATGAATAGCGACTGTTCTGACCTCATTATGCCGGGCACGAAGGAACATGCTTCTCTTGGTCTTAAGAAGGGGGAAATCTATTTACCATACGGAATACATGGAACCCTGGGGGCTGAGGCAGGAGGGAAGATATCAATAGACTTCATGGATGAAACTAGGGAATTTACTGTTAAAGGTTTCGTACAGGACGCTTATATGGGTTCTTCCATTATGGGTTGGAAAACAGTATTTCTAAGTGAAGAGGATTTTGATGAAATATATGCTAACGTAGAGAAACAGTCAGATGAGCTTCAGGATAAAAATAATTCCTTTTATGGAAAAATCACCTATGTATTCCCTACAGAGAAGGCGGATGAATCCTCAAATGTCTTTCTTAGGGACTTGAATCTGGCTACTAAGTTTGATGATTTATCTATTTCCTCACTCTCAAAAGAGACCGCTGAACACTACACAGGAATATTTATAAATATAATCCTTGCGGTAATAACTGGATTTGCAGTACTTCTTCTGGCTATATTTATAATCGTAGCCGGTCATAATATCAGCACTGAAACGGAAATAGATTATGTAAACCTAGGCATACTTAAGAGCCAGGGCTTTACTAATAAGAAAATCCGTACTATCTATGTGATTCAGTACCTTTTTGTAGAACTGGTAGGAGTTATACTCGGAGTTATTGTCTCTATTCCTCTGGAAAGAGTAATGAGCTCAGTATTCTTCGAACTGACATCGATTATACCAGCAAAGCAGGTGCCTGTACTAGAAGCGGTAATTTTCACACTTGCTCTGTTTTTAGTAACAGTTATCTTTGTTTGGCTCTTCACCAGAAGAGTATCAAGAACAACACCGGTTAAAGCTATTACAAAGGGAAGAGATGATTTCTACTTCGATAGTAGGATAAATGCCCCAATATTTAAGAAGGGACAGGGCTTCTGGCTGGGACTTCGCCAGATAACCTCTGCACCAAAGAGATATATAAGTATTATAGTTGTTACTTCACTTCTTATTTTCACTATCATAACTGTAGAACTCATGGGCGGCTTCATTCAGTCTAGAGAAGCTCTTGAATCTATGGGTGAGCCATTTTACGAGATTGAATATGCATTTAATGTGAATGAACCAAAGTATTCAACAGAGGATATTGAAGAAATCGTTGAGAAATATTCTAATATCAAGAGTAAACAGTATTGGTCACACATTTATATGTCTATAGAGGGCGAAAATGTAAGCTGTATAGTTAAAGCCTTCCCAGATCAACTATCCACTGTCTATAAGGGTAGAGATATCAAGTATGATAATGAGATAGTTATCACGGAACAGATTAGCGATCTTCTGGATATAAATGTAGGCGATACAGTTTCCATCGGTCGTGATGAACTGTCTGAAGACTTTGTTGTAGTAGGCATTTTCCAGACTATGAATGATACAGGAAAATGTATCTCCATGTCTCTAGAAGGACTTGATAGACTGAAGAAGGACAAAACTAAGAAATACAAATACAATCAGCTGAGTATGCACGGAATAATCCTGGATGATCCAAGTGATGGTAAGAAGATCGAAGAGGAAGTCAAAGAAAAGTATGGTGATGAAGTGGAAATCAAATTCAGTGACTTTGATAAAGATAAGGCTATGTTCGTGAATAACTTCTATACCGCAGCAGATGGTTCAAGAATCCTTATATATACACTGTCCTTTATCTTCGCAATAGTTACTGTCCTCATGGTATGTAACAAAGCATTTATTCAGGAACGTACAGATCTAGGCATTTATAGAGCTATCGGATTCTCTGTTGGAAGTATCCGTAGACAGTTTGCTACGAGATTCACAATACTCTGCCTCATTAGCTCAGTTTTCGGAATCATTATAGCTAGGCTCTTCTCCGAGAAGATGATGTCCTCAGTATTCGCTATGTTTGGAATACCTCACGTTGTCTTAGACTTTGATTTCTGGTTCTTTATGAAGCCAATACTCGTATTCCTTGTAGTATATTTCATCTTTGGATACATTGCTTCTCGTAAGGTGAAGAAGCTAAGCTCTCGCGAACTAATTACGGAATAAATGAAAATGTATATAGCCGAGTTCGTATGATAAACGACTTAT
>DFEN01000063.1 GCA_002368685.1 Lachnospiraceae bacterium UBA3801 | reverse complement strand
AATCTTCGATAAGCATAAGAAAGCTATTAGGCCTACTCTTATCAGGCTTGCTCTATTTCCACTCGCTCCGGGGATTGCAGGAATTGTTCAGTTCATTTATCCAAATCTGCCGCTTGCTTGTGCAACGCTGTCCCTTGCAATCCTGCTTTTATACATGAATTCAATGGACCAGGTTATTTCGGTCGATCCGCTGACAAAGCTTGGCAACAGAAAGCATTTCCTATATAGATACGAGCAATGGCTCGAAAATGATAATAGCGATTCGATGTATCTGATGATGATCGATGCCAATAAATTCAAGTCGATAAATGATACCTACGGCCATATCGAAGGCGACGCGGCGCTTGTTAGAATTTCCGAAGCTATGCGTATGGCGTGCGCGCAATCGAGAAAGAAGAGTAGCTGCATCAGATTCGGTGGAGATGAGTTCCTTATAATGGTCTGGACGAGCGATGTAAGTGAGGTGCATAAAATCGGTGAAAATGTTGTCGTCCTCTTAAAGGATCTTAATGATGAGGCAAATGCCCCATATGAACTTACGGTCTGCATAGGTGTGTCAAAAGCTGATAAGACGAGAGATATTAAGGACATAATCGAAGAGGCTGATAAGAAATTATACGAAGAAAAACGAAAGGTTTAATTGGAGGATAAAGAGTGAAAAAAGGGGATATAATAGAAGGTAAGATAGAAAAGTATAGCTTCCCGAATCGAGGAAGCTTTCTTCATATAGAAGAAAATCCTCAGGCTGAGGGCGGACAGATAGAACGAAATGTTACCGTCAAGGGTGCACTTCCAGGTCAGACTGTTAAGGTCCGCATCAAGAAGAAAAAAGAAGGCAAGGCTGAGGGCATACTGCTTGATGTGGTAAAAAGCTCATCGCTGGAAACCAAGAAGCCTATGTGTAACCATTTCCATCAGTGCGGGGGCTGCAGTTATCAGAAACTTGCCTACACTAATCAGCTAAAGCTTAAAGAAGAAATGGTTAAGGAGGTTCTGGCTCCTGTTATACCTGAGCTTGGGGCGGACGTGGATAAGGAGGAGACTGCTGATAATCAGTTCCTATGGGAAGGAATTCAGGCATCACCTAGTCAGTTCAGATATAGGAACAAAATGGAATTTACATTTGGAGACTCTGAAAAGGACGGTCCTCTGACGCTTGGGCTACATCGAAGGAATTCGACCTATGATATTCTTAGCGTTGATTCTTGTGCGCTGGTGAGCCCAGCGTGGAATGAAATACTGAAGTATACGCAGAAGTTTTACAGAGATAAGGGAGTTCCTCATTATAATAAGAGGACTCACCGCGGAGTGCTCCGCAATCTTGTAATAAGAGAGTCGGCTACGGACGGTGGAATAATAGTCAATCTAGTTACCACGACTCACCACTCTATTGATGAATATACTCGTGATATACCATGGAATGAGAAGAGAAGCGAAACTGTTGATGAACTGTGCCTTCCTGAGTATGTAGCGGGACTACTATCCCTGGGAGATAGTGAACCGGTCGGGATGGATGGCTATAGGTCTCATGGGTATGATTCAAATACAGGAAGATACGGACAGAGGAAGAATAAGGTTGTAAGAGACAAAAATGGTATCTTTAGAAATGCGTATCTGTCGGAAGAGGAAAAAGGTGGCTCTGGAGAATTCGAGTCACTTGAAAGATATAATAGAATTGTGGGCGTGTTGTATACAGAGTGTGACACCCTTGCAGATGCCATTATTCCGGATACAGTTACATTGCTATATGGACAGGATTATCTGATGGAAGAGGTGCTTGGACTTAAGTTCAAGATATCTCCATTTTCCTTCTTCCAGACGAATACAAAGGGAAGTGAGGTGCTGTATTCCAAGGCGCGCGATTATGCATTTGAGGCGCTTCAAAAGAATGGTGTCGATGCATCAGGTGATATGTCTGAAAATAAAGTTGGCGTTATATATGATCTTTACAGTGGTACTGGTACTATCGCCCAGATGATGGCGCCGGTTGCTGAGAAGGTATATGGGATCGAAATAATAGAAGAAGCGGTTGAGGCTGCAAAGGAAAATGCGAAGCTGAATAAGCTTTCGAACTGCAAGTTCATTGCTGGTGACGTGTTAAAAAAACTTGATGAGCTGGAGGAAAAACCAGACCTTATAATACTTGATCCACCAAGAGATGGAGTGAATCCAAAGGCACTGCAGAAGATACTATCCTACGGAGTTGAAAACCTTGTATATATCAGCTGCAAGCCAACCTCGCTTGCGCGTGATATCAAGATATTCCAGGAAAATGGATATGCTCCGGTAAAGGGCTGTTGTGTGGATATGTTTCCAAATACTCAACACATAGAATGCGTGATTTCGCTCCAGAAGAAAACAGATCTAAATAACAACTAAAAATCATCTGATTATAAGGGTTTTAAGACCGCTTGTTAGAAATAGTCTTGTAAAAGGAACTATTTTGATAGGCGGTCTTTTCTTGTGTCAAAATCACTAAGTCGATGTATCTGTAGACAGTATTTTTGTTCAAAATCAAAACATGGAGGTAGTCGAAAAGTGAAATGAGAGAAAATGAAAATTAGTATGCTGGAGATAAGGAGTTTGCAAAGCAGGTGGTAGTTTCTACCAGTACCATAAGTGAATGGAAAAAAGAGAAAGACCAATCCTACTGTAGAATAGATTATGGATATTTGTAATGTATGGAAAACTTGAAATCAACGAGGAGGAAGCTGTAGCTATCAGAAAGGTTAGTTGCAACACTAACGGTACAGGATACATAAAAGGCGTATATGAAATTCCGTAATAAAAATATGAAGTAAAACATTGAAGGATAGCATGAGGTGTGATATAATGGATTCACTAATATGAATGTTATATAAGTGAATAATAAAGCGGGGTATCATACATGATTATCAGTGAAAGAATTATAAAGGTTTTGAAAGAACGCAATATGACACAGGCGGAGTTTGCAAAGCAGGTGGGGATTTCTACCAGTACTATAAGCGAATGGAAAAAGAGAAAGACCAATCCTACTGCTGATAAGATAATGGATATCTGTAATGTTTTACAGATTACACCGGAGCAGCTTCTTACCGGAAAAGGAATTGAGGATGAGGAGGAAATTGCAGCTGCAAGTCCTGAAAGCAAATTCACTCCGGGTGATGTTCAGATGATTGAAGATTATCACAATCTTAAAGAAGAACAGCAGAAGAGGCTTATGGCTTATATGGAGGCGTTAAAGAAGATAGATAGTCTTGAGGATATGAAGATCTAGTTATAAAACTCATATGCGTTTGCAAATTTGAACTGAGGCTTTGTGACTGATTTTTTCGGCCACAAAAGAAAAGAATGAATACTAAGGAGCAGAACAGTATGGATAACTATGGAGAAATCATTATATACCAGACAGAGGACGGATTGGCTAAGCTGGATGTCAGAATGGTGGATGAAACTGTATGGCTGACGCAGCAACAGATGGCAGAGTTGTTTCAAACATCCAGAACAAACGTAGTTGATCATATTAAGAATATCTACGAAGAGGGTGAATTAGATGAAAATTCAACCTGTCGGAAATTCCGACAGGTTCGGATGGAAGGAAGCAGACAGGTCACAAGAGAACTCCCATTTTATAACCTTGATATGATAATTTCTTTGGGTTATCGAGTTAAATCTTCAACAGCGACGCATTTCCGTAAGTGGGCAACGCAACGTTTGAAAGAATATATAATCAAGGGATTTACAATTGATGATGAGCGTCTAAAAGGAAATGGCGGTGGTAATTACTGGAAAGAACTTCTTGATAGGATTCGAGATATCCGTTCATCAGAAAAGGTCCTTTATCGTCAGGTTCTGGATTTGTATGCAACCAGCGTCGATTATAATCCGAAGAGTGATGAGTCTATACAGTTTTTTAAGATTGTTCAGAACAAGCTTCATTACGCGGCACACGGTCATACTGCGGCAGAAGTAATTTATGAAAGAGCAGATGCTAATAAGCCTTTTATGGGATTAACTTCCTTTTCAGGAGAGCTTCCGGCATTGAAGGATATCGGGGTGGCAAAGAATTATCTGAAAGAGGATGAACTAAAGATTCTGAATAACCTTGTTTCCGGTTATTTTGATTTGGCGGAGATTAATGCCATTGAACATAAGCCAATGTATATGATTGATTATGTTGAACAGTTGGATTCTATTCTTACATCTGGGAACAGGAAGCTCCTTGAAGATTCTGGCAAAGTAAGTCATGATGAGGCTATAAAGAAGGCGAGGACGGAATATCGAAAGTATCAGGAGATTACGTTATCTCCGGTGGAAGAAGAGTATCTTAAAAGTGTTAAAGGTCTGGAAAAAGAAGTGAAGAAGAGAAAAAGAGCAAGAACAGCAAAAGAGGCTTATGGCTTATATGGAGGCTCTAAAGAAGATGGAGAGTCTTGAAGTTATGTAGTCAAAAGGCCAATATATTCAGACTTAAGAATTGTAAAAACGGAGGAATAGTTTATGGATAGTTTTGATAAACAGATGGAAATGGTTCCTGAGATGGCAATTCGGTTGTTCAGTCGGACAACAGTGGA
>DFEN01000051.1 GCA_002368685.1 Lachnospiraceae bacterium UBA3801 | reverse complement strand
TTCATGGTTTCAGAAAGAGAATGAGTACAGCTAATGGACGTAAGGTTTTATCAGCTAGACGTGCTAAGGGTAGAAAATCTCTTACAGCATAATTCAAATTAATATGAATAGTATTATTTCATTAAAAAACTCCAGAGAGTTTAGCCAGGTGTATAACCACAGAAAATCGTTGGCAAATAAATATTTAGTGATGTACATCCTACCTACAGACCAGGAGTACAGTAGAATTGGAATCTCTGTGAGTAAAAAGGTCGGTAATAGTGTTATAAGACATAGAATAAAGCGTCTTATAAAAGAAAGCTACAGATTGAATGTGGATAATATTAAGGAAGGCTATGACATTATTGTTGTAGCGAGACATACTGCCAAAGGAAAGAGCTTTCAAGAAATAGAAAGTGCTTTCCTACACTTATGTCGTAAACATAGTATTATCAAATAGTTATTTATTATGAAGAATATTTGTATAGCTTTGATCAAATTCTATAGGAAACATTTATCTCACCTAAAAGGACATAGTACATGCATCTTTTATCCTACTTGTTCGGAATATGCTATAGAAGCATATCAGAAGCATGGTTTTTTTAAAGGAACTCTTCTTACTATTTGGAGATTACTTAGATGCAATCCTTTTAATCATGGTGGATATGATCCTGTTCCGTAGAGGAGAAAAAAATGATACTAACACAGAATACTGGTATTATTATGGGACCGGTTACTAAACTACTAGGTCTTCTTTTTAATGCCATCTATACTCTGTTTAATGGTATGGGAATAGAGTCTATAGCTCTCAGTATTGTTGTTTTTACTGTAATTATAAGACTTCTACTTTTTCCATTTAACCTGAAAACAACAAGATCTTCTAAGATTCAGCAGTTCCTTAGACCTGAATTTAATAAGATTACTAAGAAATATAAGGGTAAGAAGGATCAGGAATCTATGCTTGCCCAGCAGCAGGAAACTCGTGAGTTACAGGAAAAGTACGGTATTAAGATGACTCAGGGTTGTATAACATCACTTATTCAGTTCCCTGTATTTATTGGTCTGTATAACGTTATTCAGAATATTCCTGCTTATGTACCAAAGGTAAAAGCTCTTTATGAACCAATAGCTCAGGCTATTATGAAGACAGACAATGGTTACAAGATAATGTCTGACTTTATAGATGGTAACAAGATTCCAAGACTTACAACTAAGCTTGTTGAATTTGCTACATCTACAGATGCTGCTTCGGGTAAAGGATTAGAATCACTTAATAGTGTAATAGATGTACTTTATAGATGTAATGAATCTTTATTAGGTAAAGTTGCTAGTGCATTTTCATCTAATCCAGACGTTGCAAATCTTATAGCTCAGAATAGTGACCAGATAAATAGAGTTAATCATTTTATTTTTGGTATTAACCTATCTGAAGCACCTGGACTTAAGCTTACACCTGCACTGCTTATTCCAATAGCTTCATTTATATGTCAGTTACTATCTATGATAGTTATGCCTATGAATGAAACAGGTGATCCTCAGCAGGATGCTCAGATGAAATCTATGCGTAGATCAATGTATTTCATGCCGGTTATGTCATTTATTATAACTGTAAGTGCACCTGCCGGACTTGGTATATATTGGGCTGTTTCTGCATTTGTTGGTTTCCTTATTACTGTGTTTACTAATCTTTATTATGATCACATTGATATGGAGAAACTAGTTGAGAAGCAGAAAGCAAAGGCAGCTAAGGATATAGCTAAGAGAAAAGCTAGTGGTAAGAAGACATTAGGTCAAAGAATGACTGAAGCTGCTATGGGTCAGACTAGTGATGAATCATCAAGTAGTACTTCTAAAAATAAGAGTCTGAACAAATATGGAAATATGAATTTAAAGAACTATGATAGTTCTGTTGAAAACGAAGCTCCTAAGAAAGGTTCACTTGCTGATAAAGCAAATGCCGTTAAGAGATTCAATGATTCGGGGGTAAAGTAATAATGGATTATAGAGAATTTTCCGGAAAAACAGTTGAAGATGCTATGATTGAAGCTGCTACTACTTTAGGTATAGCAAGCTCTGAACTTGATATAGAAGTAATTAGCAAGGGAAGCAGCGGTTTCCTTGGACTTGGTTCTAAGCCAGCTGTTATCAAGGCTAAGCCAAAGCAGGAAGTTAAGGATGAAATCGATGATATCCTTAGTGCTGCTAAGAAACCTGGTAAGTCAGGTAAGAAGGCTGCTAAGCCTGCAGAGAAGAAAGAAGCTAAGGTTCAGGAAGCTGAGCCAGTAGTTGAGAAGGCTCCAGAAGTTAAGACAGAAGAGCCAAAGCAGGAGAAAGAAAATCTTGAGCCTGCTGAAATCGATGATTCAATCATTGATGAGACAAAGAGTTATCTCGTTAAGCTATTTGAGGCTATGGAGATGGAAGCTCAGATAGATATAACACTTGATAAGTACACAAGAACAATGAACATTGATGTTGAAGGTCCAGAGATGGGAATCATCATTGGTAAGAGAGGTCAGACACTTGACGCACTTCAGTATCTTATCAGTCTTTTCGTTAATAAGAAGAGCGATACATACATTCGCATCAAGCTTGATACAGAGAACTATAGAGAAAGACGTAGAGAAACACTTGAAAATCTTGCAAAGAATATTGCATTCAAGGTTAAGAAGTCAAGAAGACCATTCTCACTTGAGCCAATGAATCCATATGAGAGACGCATCATCCACTCTACACTTCAGGGTGATAAGTATGTATCAACAAAGTCTGAGGGAGAAGAGCCATACCGTAAGGTAGTAGTTTTCCCAAAGAGAAATAACAAATAATTATAAAGAAAAAATAATTATTAATGAGCAAAATGGGACGGTTCTGTTTTTCTTACTTAATTTATTAAGCGAGTAAAACAGAACCGTCCCTATTTTTGCTCATTTAATGAGTAAATAAGAACCGACACTATTTACTCATTTTCCGGCTGAGATATAATCATCATATTAATCTTATTACCAAGCTGAGAAAACTTCTTCTCATATTCAGTCATTATATTTCCTTCATTATATTCTGACTTATGAAGATCCCTAGTCTCAACAAGAATATTCCAATTACATTCCTTAGCAGTTTCAACAGAATAATTAAATAAATCAATATTATCAGTCTTAAATGTCACTCTTCCGCTTTTCTTCATTATATTAGTATATCTCTTAAGGAATCTATCAGAAGTAAGACGCCTCTTTGCAGTTCTTTCCTTTGGCCAAGGATCTGAAAAGTTTAAGAATATATTATCTATCTCGTCTTTCTCAAAAACATTTTCGATATACTCAGCATCCATTCTGATAAAGACAAGATTGGTAAGTCTAGGCTCCTCTTCTTCCATCTTCTCTAAAGCTCTAAGTAGAACACTTGAGTACTTCTCTATTCCAATATAGTTAATATCAGGATTTCTTCTGGCACTTTCCATTATAAAGGAACCCTTACCTGTACCAATCTCTAGATGAATAGGATTATCATTACCGAATACTTCCTTCCACTTACCTTTATACTCTTCTTCGTTATGAATAACAAATTCGCTTTCTGCTATTGTTTCTCTTGCTCCGGGTATATTTCTTAGTCTCATATAGACCTCCATTTTTTAATTAGCTTTAAGTAGTATACTGAAAAGACCATAATCTGTCAAAATGTCTTGTGATTTTCCCTAAAAAGTAGGATAATTAAGGGAGCTATGGACTTTTATTAGACTGGATATAGATAAATGAAGAATACAGTAAAGATATATTTTCTTATTACTTTAATAATAATTGGTTGCTTATTTAATGGAATAGATTCATATGCAGGAAGCTCTGCTACACAAATAGCTGGTAATACTGCATCTTCTACAGATGCTGCTATAGTTCCATCAGACGCTCCATCTATAAATGCTCAGGCTGCTATAGTTATGGATGTTGATACTGGTGATATATTATATGAGAAAAATGCTCATGAGCAACTATACCCTGCAAGTATAACAAAGGTAATGACTTGTCTTCTTGCAGTTGAAAATGGAAATGTGAATGATGAGCTCACAGTTTCTGATAGCGTCATGAGTCAGGTTGAAGATGGAAGCTCTGCTATAGGACTTCAAAGTGGCGAAAAGCTTACACTTAAAAGTGCACTCTACGGAATGATGCTTAACTCTGGAAATGAATGTGCTCTTACTATAGCTGAATATATAGGTGGATCTACAGAAGGCTTTGCAGATATGATGAATCAGAGAGCTAAGGAGCTTGGCTGTCTGGATTCACATTTTGTAAATCCTAATGGTCTTCAGAATAGTGATCATTATACAAGCTGTTATGATATGGCTCTTATAGGAAAGGCTGCTTACCAGTATCCTGAATTCAAGAAGCTTATTTCCTCACAGAGTTACACTATTCCAGAAACTAATATGAATGAAGAAAGACCTCTGTGGCAAGAGAATAGACTTACCTATTCTGGAAATGGCGAATACTACTACGAATATTGTACTGGTGGTAAAACAGGATATACAGAAGCAGCACTTGCTACTCTCATATCCTTCGCAGAAAGAGATGGACGTAGACTTGTTACTGTAGTAATGAGATGTAATCCTACTACAGAAAGCTATTTAGATACTATAAAGCTAGATGATTTCTGTTTTAATAACTATAACCTATATAAACCACTTACTAATTTTGATTTTAGATCAGTGAATGATGAAAATCTAATTGTTCTATCGAATTATTATGATGATTTAAATCATGAACTACCAAAATATTATGTAAACCGAAATTATTCCTTCTATATACGTTCCTTTGTAAATGAATCAGACGTACTTCAGACTGTAAATTTCTACGTAGAACCGCAGAATGGTATAGCTGGTCAGATAATTTTTACATATAATGGTGTTGAAATAGGTAGAACTGATATTACTATTAATCTTCCACCAGTTATTGCTTCTTCAACAGACGCAATAATAGCTCAGAATAATACGCCTAAGCCTGAATCAAAAGTCCTTAAATGGGCTAAGCGAATTATTGTTATACTTATAGCTTTAATACTACTATTGATATTCCTTATTGTTTTCATCAAGATCAGGAAAAAGATTCAGATGTATAACAGTAAGAGAACAATTAAGTATTTCCCTAGAAGTAGAGATCCAAGACTTCGAGCTAAGGAAGAAGAAGCCAAGGAAAAAGAAAATAAAGATAAAGAAAATACTGATAAATTAAAAGATATAGATAAAGAAGTAGTTAAGAAAAAGAAGAAAGACTTAGATACAGAAATACCAAGAAAAAAGAAGAATAATAAAATAGATAAAAAAGTAGATAGGGATATAGATAAGGATCTAGATCAGAAAAAGGATCAGAATCAGGAAGAGAAATAAAGGGATGAGGTATTAATATGAGAAAAAATTATACTAACATATCTGATACTATCGATGAGATGCTTACATATTTCAGTAGATTATATTCCGAACATGATACTAAGCTTCAAGAAAGTAAAGAAAAACTATTTGAAGTAAATGTCAGACTCGACGAGTTATCTAGAACAAGGAATGTATATTCTCTTAATACTGATTATAGGAAAAGTGTTTTCAGTCCTATTCCTATTCAGGTCGAAGAAACAGAGAAAGAAAAAGAACTACTTGAAGAAATCAAGAAGTTATCTTCTGAACGTGATAATTATGAATATAGTATAAATGAAGAAACCATTTATCTTAAGTCAATTGATAAGAGATTAAAGAATCTTAAACAAGCTAAGACTTCTCTATCTAACATAATGGTTGAATTTGGTAAACAGGAAGACCTTATTCGTCAGAAGGATCAGACTATTAAAGAGGACCAGAAGAAGGAAAAAGAACGAGAAGAAAATAAGATTGAGGCTGATGCTGAGAAACTAAAGAAGCATTTAGATAATATTCTTATGATTGAGGCCTATGATGACACCTACCACTCTACTATTCTAGATAAAAAGGTAAAGAAGGTTATACAGGATAATAATCATAAGCTTGATAATGTTCGAGGTTATATATATAGTAGTCCAGGAAGAAGTAAAGTAATAGTTGATGATATAACTGGAAGTCATAAGAATATGTTAATGGTTATAGATGATCAGCTAAATAAACTGAACTATAATTTTGATGATACAGTACATGTAAAGGAAATGCTAAGTAACTATATAAAAGCTTTTTCTGAGAAACATGGCAGCATTCATATAGATTATCATTTAGGAACATTCCTTCATGATCCATCATATGCAAGATATCTTGCACTTAATAAATTGCTTAATATATTCTTCGATAATATAGCAAAGCATTCTAAAGCAAAGAACGTAAAGTTTGAGGCGGATGAAAAGGATCATAATCTGTGTATTCGTATAAGTGATGATGGAGTTGGCATTCCGTCTGATTATATGACTATTTCTGAATGGCATAGCGGGCTACACAGAGCAAATGAAATAATATTTATGCTAGGTGCAAAGTATAAAATATATAATGATAAGGGTACAAAAATAGAATTCTCATTTAAATATGAGTAATTTGGAGGAAAATATGAAAGACAAAATAGTTAAACTACTGGACGATGCGATTGATGTACTTAATGCTGAACAGATAAGTGAATTACTTGAGCAACCACCTAAGAAGGAAATGGGCGATTATGCCTTCCCTTGCTTCAGACTTGCTAAGGAATTACACAAGGCCCCACCACTTATTGCTAAGGATATAGCTGATTCTCTAGAAAAGGCTGACTTTGTAGAAAAGGTTGAGGTTCTTGGAGCATATATCAACTTCTTTCTTAATAAGGACCAGTTTGCAAGTACAGTTGTATCAAACAGTATATCTGACAGCTTTGGTTCTTCAGAAATTGGAAAAGGAAAGACTATCTGTATAGATTATTCTTCTCCAAATGTTGCTAAAAACTTCCATGTAGGACACTTAAGAACTACAGTTATTGG
>DFEN01000165.1 GCA_002368685.1 Lachnospiraceae bacterium UBA3801 | reverse complement strand
CACCAGCTTCATTTTCACCAGCTTCGCTTATATCATCATTTAAATCCTGATCTACCTCAGTAAATTTATCAAAATTATTATTATTCAGATCTTCCTCGATATCATCACCAAGATTATCGTCATTGTCGTTGTTATCATTATTAATATTATTATCATCATTATTAATATTGATATTTATATCATTATCTATATTAACATCCCTATTAATTTTATCATTTATATTAACAACAACATTATCCTTGACATCAAATACATCTTCATCCAGCGGCTCAACACTGACTATATCAAAATCTGATAATGGATCTCCGAAAGCATCATATGCAGGAACTGTACCTCTTATATTTGCAATATTTTGAGATACCTTGAAAGGTGTATAGGACTCACCATCCTTAGCATCAATCGTCTTGCCAGGCTCCAGATGTACCATTTTGCCCTTCTCATCAAATATGCCAGGATCGAAGAAAACCTTCTCATCTTTATTAGTCATCGCATATATAATATATGCTTTAACGTACTGATCAAGTTTCTTCCTATCGTTAACCATAACTCCCTTTGACTCAAGCGTTGTCTCAACCTTTTGTCTGACAGGAGTATCCTCAGTTCTGAATTGATCTAACAGATCACCATCATCATACTTACGATAAAAAGCATTTCCATATCTGAAAATCTGATCAAATGCCAGTTCTGCTTCTCTCAAATCCTTATCCTTAAGGAAATTTGGAGAAAAAGCACTATTCTTCCGCTTATTCTTAATAACATTTAACGCGTATATTGGACTCTTACCTGCATGCTCCATCGCATCAATTGCAACAAATAAGTCCTTATTATATCTCTGCTTCTCTTCATTTGTTAATTCTGCAACCTTCTTTGGCATATTTGTATCCTCCATAAAACGAATTTCTTTATGTTACGAACTTATAATAACACCTGGTTCGCAACAAAAGAGCAACAAATATTTATTACTGATCTAATTCTTACTGATCTATAGATGGTGTCCAATATTCACTGTTATAAATATCAGTTAGCAGATAAGTAATCTTGGAGTTAGCTCCTACATCTTCGTAGCTGTATAGCAGATCATCACTATAAGTTACTGTATCGCCTAGATAGTAAGAATCTTGATAATTTCCATCGTAATCATAGTAGTCACAAATGAAGTCTATCTTGTCACCTTCTTCAAGTCCTGTAACACCCTTAGCTACAGCCATATCAGATACATCACTGGCACCAGCATCTGAAAGCTCATCGGTATAGTCATATCTTGCACCAGCTATATATCCGTCAGGATGCTCGTTATCAAATATAATTATGAGGTTACATCTTACGTCATTCACATAGGCTGGAACTCTAGCCTGAACTATAGTCTCTCCATCCTCTGTTTCAGTAGTATCCTCATAGTAAAATGCTACAGGCTGATTATCTATAGAAAACCAGGTATTATCTGTCTCACCTATCAGCTTACCATCCTCGGTGAAGTAGTATAGATTATCAAGTCCCATATCTACATAGCCCTCTCCATCATCCACAAACATATTAACCTGCAGATTCTGGATAAGTGCCCAGTCTTCCTTGGACATATTAAGTGTATGAGTACCATCACTCTCTTCTGTCCATACAAGCTTGCTAGGATCAAACTGATTATCAGCTACATATTCAGCCGCACTATCAGCATCATATACAGAAGAGTCATTCATGAAGGTTACATCATCACTATCCATTCCTTCTATGCTTCTACCACCGCCCAGAAAGGCATTCAGAAGTGTTCCGATTGCATCTCCACCTGATGTAGTACCTGTATCAGTTCCTGTACCTGCAAGTCCAAGGAGCGAACCAAATCCACTTCCCTGACCACCAGCAGCAACCTGACCTGTAGTTTCAAGTCCTGCAAATGCCTGCATACATTTATTATACTCGTTATCTACACCTATATCGGAGTTGATAGCTGAAACCGTACCAACCTTAGACGCCTTCTTATATGGGAAGTACATTGATAGTCCATAAGCATTTGTCATAGAACGTGAGGTTCTATTATACTTAACCGCTTCAAGTACAGCCTCAGAAAGAGCTTTTGACTCATTCGTTCCAATACTATTTGCAAAGTTTACAAGGTCAATCTGATCGATCTTTGATGATGTAGCAAACTCTCTACTACCTGCCCTCGCATCAGATACTACCTTGAAATCTTTACCTTTTATCATATCCGTAGTAGAGGTCGAGAATGAATTCAGCTTATTAGGCACTGTCTCAGAGAATTCAGCTAGATCTATAACTGAAAGTGTAGTCTTCTGTCCAGCACACACTCTATTACATTCATCTACAAAACCATCAACTATATTCTTACCAATCTCAAGGGTTGGCATAGATGTATTTTCACCAAGTGCATTTACCCACTTTGTATAATACCAACCAACACCAGGTTCTGTTTCTTCAGAAGCTATAAGATAATCAGCATAATTACTTGTCATTACAGCTGTCTCAAGAGTTGCCATGAGGCAGGCATCAAATCCGATAAAATCAAATGTCTGCTTAGAATCCTTAAGAGCTTTATTTATCTCTGAAAGATCCATAGAACCCGATGACTTATATTTCTCATCATATCCATAGCCTGTAATAGAACCGCCACCGTGATCCCAGAAGATAAGGCTCTGTCTATTAGCAGGATAATTTTCAGCACAGAAATCAATAAAGCTTACAAGTGTATTCGGATCAGTCATAGGCTTGCTACCATCATCTGCAACAAGCTGCTCAAGCTTACCACTTTTGACTCTATATATCTGATTAACCTTATTGCTTATACCAGAGGTCTTCCAACCGTTACAACCACCTGTATAAATAATGATATTCAGATTGTCAGGGATATTTGCAGCCGCTATCTCACTGATATCATTTGAAGCCATTCCAGCTCTTGATTCAAGGTCAGTACCACACATATAAATCATAATTGTATATGTATCCTTACCGCCTCCAAGAATATTTGTTCTTTTAGCTCTAGCACTGCTTGAAACTTCTTCATTTAACTTGCCATTGTTGTTTAGGCCATTCTGCCAGCCAGTGGTTGTACCTCCACCGGAAAAGCCACCAAAGAGACTTCCAACATCACCGAAGGATGTAGTTGAAGAACCACTACCGACATTACTCGTACTTGTTGATGTGTAGTTGGATGTACCAGTATTTCCACCTGAATTACCAGAACCACCACCTCGCATAAGCATAAATATAATTATTATAATAACAATTAATGTACCGGAGCCTCCTCCAACCTTAGCAGCTCTACTACCGCTAGACGATGCTTTTCTTCCGGCATATGTATCCTGTCTTCCTACTGGTCCAGTCCCTAGACCTTCACCTCTTCGATGAACACCCTTAGAACTACCAGTAGTTGTTTTCTGTCTATTACTACTTCTTGGATCCATCTAATCCTCCTTGTCATATACTAAATATAATACTTATAACACAGTTGTTATTATAATATAATTTACATACATTTAAAAGAAAAAAGAGAGATACA
>DFEN01000041.1 GCA_002368685.1 Lachnospiraceae bacterium UBA3801 | reverse complement strand
TTTACTTCAGGTATGATTCCTATCGATCCAGCTACTAATACACTTGTTGAAGGCGGAATTGAGGTTCAGGCAGAGCGCGCTCTTCAGAACGTTAAGGCACTTCTTGAGTCTTCAGGAACATCAATGGATAAGGTTGTTAAAACAGTAGTATTTATCAAGAATATGGATGACTTTGCAAAGGTAAATGAAATCTATGCAAAGTATTTCACATCAGACTTTCCAGCACGTAGCTGTGTTGAGGTGGCACGCCTTCCAAAGGATGTTCTTATTGAGATGGAGGCTATTGCTGAAATATAGATTATTTAAAGGCAAAATGCTATAATGGTGAGGTGTGATTTTTCACACCTCATTTTATTTTATCCTGCTCTTTTGACAGGGAAAAGAATAAGTAAATGATAAGGGATAAGTCGTGGACAGAGACGATATATATATTCTACATAAGAATGACAGAGAAAAGTTTATAGATGAATTTAATGCCTGTTTAGATAACCATACAAAGGGTTATCTTCTTGTGCTTTCGCCTTTAGATACATTTAAGAAAGAAAAGCAGGGGGAAGTATATGAAAAAGAAATGGCAAAAAAGCTTGCGAAGCTTCTGGATGAGAATCCTGATGCAGTGCTCGCTACTCCAAAGAAGTTATTTCAATTTCCCAATAGAATAACAGGCGTAATGTTTAGAGTGGATTCACTCGTAAAGCAGAACTTCCGTATCAAAGAAGAATATAAATTTAATTACGAGACGGAATTCCTGCTTAGAGTTATAAAGAATAATTCTTATCTTATATGTCAGGATATAGAATATTTCCAGGGAGAACCTGGAGACGGAAATTACAAAGAATTTGATGGTATTTACGATAAGGATTGGTATATACCAAATCTTGATAATTTCCTGATTCCCTTGCTGAAGGATTATAAAAAGGATGGGGATATTCCATTCCTGGTTCAGTACTATGTGATGTATAACATTACATGCCGTTTGGAAGCAAATAAGAATAATAATAATCGTCATATCCTGGATGCTGAAGAGATAGATGAATTTCAGGAGAAGCTTCAGGTTGCTCTGGAATATATAGATGACGATATTATTATGAATGCTCATAGATTCCCTGTATATAAGAGGGACTATCAATATTCCAGAATGCTTCTTAGAATAAAGTATGGAAAAGATATCGAGGAATATACATCGGATACGTCGAAGCTTCTTTTGGAGGACTACACAGAAGAGGATTATCATCACTGTCAGATGATAGATGATGAGCATCTCTTTATAACAGTTGGGGGAGTGCCGGTTCATAGTAGCTTCAGCCTCAGATGTAATATTCAGTTTATGGATTATAGAGAAGGCTGCCTCGAGATAGATGGCTCGGTTCCTGATATATATGATAAGTCACTATTTAAGTACTATTTCAAAATAAATGATAAGAAGTATGAAGTGAATTTTTGTGAGAGATATTCTCTGACTAAATATTTTGGCAGATCGGCTTATAAGAGATATCCATTTCATGTAAGTATTCCGCTGGATCAGCTGATGCAGGAGTCAGCGGGAGCAAAGCTTGATCTCGAGTTCTATATAGAGAAGGATTCGAGGGAATATAGAGTGAGCTATCAGTTTGACTCACATACCAGCAGGCTGGCGGCTTATCCAAAGAATACTTATTGGCATTTTGGTAAATATCTTGCCGTAAATCATATCGTTAAGACGGATAAGAGTTACCGGGTGTCGGCTATTTCAATAAAAAAATACAACTGGCCTGCTATGGCCGCGAAGGAGATTGGGATTGGGGCAGAGCTATTCTTTTCCTTCCAGATGCACAGACTGAGATTCTTTCTTCTTAGAGCGGCGTGGGTTGTTACCAGACCATACTTTAAAAACAAAAATATCTGGATGTTCTTTGATAAGATTTATAAAGCTGGAGACTCCTCAGAGTATCTGTATAAATATGCATCGGAACAGCTGGAAAAGAAACGTTCGGGTGAGATACCTAGTGAGACTGCAACCTGTTATCCTGACAAACTATACTACCTTGTAGATAAGAGTGCTTCAGATTATAAGAGACTTATTAGTGAAGGATATACTCCACTGAGACGAGGAAGCTTCCTTCATAGACTCGTATTCTTAAATGCAAATATGATGATTGTAAGCAACTCCACGGTATTTGCATTTAATGACTATTATATGGAGAATTCTAGATATATTAGGGGCATTCCTGATTTTCATGTTGTATGTGTTCAGCATGGTCTGTCAGTTCAGAAAATAGCTCTGGCTCAGCAGAGACTTAGAGATAATACCAGATTGTATTTTTGTGCATCTAAGTATGAGATAGAGAATCTATCCCACCCTGTTTATGATTACCAGGGCTATGGCGCACTAAAGCTGACGGGTGTTCCGAGATATGACGGCCTGGTGGATGAAGATAAGAAACAGATTATGATATCTCCGACCTGGAGAATGCAGTCTGCCAAATTTGTTTCAAAGAATGAAGGTGTTGAGAGGGATTATAATCCTCTGTTCAAGGAAACTGACTATTATCAGGTTTATAATGGGCTTATAAATGATAAGAAACTTATTGCTGCAGCTAAGGAGTATGGATATAGAATAGCCTATGTTCTGCATCCAATCGTAAGCCCACAGGCAGAGGACTTTGATAAAAATGAATATGTAGATATTATCCCATCTGTTGGAGATATGAGCTATGAGAAAATGTTCCGTGAGTCGAGTCTCATGGTGACGGACTATAGTGGTATTCAGTTTGACTTTGCTTATATGAGGAAGCCTCTCGTTTACTATCATCCAGAAGAGCTGGAAGCGCATTACGAGGAAGGTACATTTCACTATGATACTATGGCTTTCGGAGAGATAGTTAAGAAGAGGGATGAACTTGTGGAACTACTTATTGATTACATGAAAAATGGTTGCAAGATGAAGGATGAATATAGAAGAAGGGCGGACGATTTCTATGAGTATAGCGACCATGGAAACTGCAAACGTATATTTGATGAGATGGTTGAGTACCAGAGGAAGGTGCTGGCAGATAGGTAGAGAGAAACAGAAAGGGGTTTCGGATGAACACAGTTGATATGTGGAAGGTTCTGGAGATTGAGCCTACTAAGAATGAAGAGGAAATCGTAAATGCTTATAGAAGCAAGGTTGTGACGGTTAATCCTGAGGATGATGCAGAGGGCTTCATGCTGCTCCGAGAGGCCTTTGAGATGGCGATGAAGTTTGCTTCTGAGGATGATGTTTTGGATGATGGACAGGAAGTGTCTAACGAGAATAAAACTGAGGTTGATCTTCATATAGACAAGATGGGTGAGATATACCGCGATGTATTTAAACGTAGGGATATAGAACTCTGGAAGGAGTGGCTGGCGGATCCTTTATGTACTGAGCTGGATACTGCAGACGCCGTTCGCGAGGCGTGTCTCGTGTACATAATGGGGCATTTCATGCTTCCTCATGAGGTATGGAAGCTTCTGGATGAGGCGTTCAACATAGTAAATGATAGAGATATTCTGGTAGAGAAATTCCCGCCAGATTACCTTGATTATGTGACGTTTCAGATACAAAATGATAGCTTTGTAGATTATAAATATTTTGAGCCGAGAAGTGCTTTTGCAGAGCGTTACGAAAAGCTGCTCCCAGAGATTAAGATTGAGGGTGTACCTGGAAAGCTTGAGCCTGAGAGCTATGATGTGCCAATAGATAGTTATGTTCGTGGAGTTTCTTTCCTTCAGGGTCATGTTAATGCTGTTTTTCAGTTTAGATATGATATAGAAACAGGTGAAGAGGCGACTAAGGCTGAATCTGAGGAAGGCTTAAAAAGTGAAATGGACCTTTTCCGCAGTGTGCTTGAGTACTTAGAATCCTTTGATCTGTGGCATCCAATTGAGCTGGGAGCTCGTATGCGTATGCTTGAGTTTCTGGATAGAAGGGATGAGGCTGTGAATATTGCTTCGGCAATCCTAAAGGATAATCTGGTGGAAGAACATGCGTATACAAGGTCTATCGCTGCATATGTGTTGCTTAAATATGCAAATGAGCAGGGCGAATCTCTTGCGGAGGAAGATAAGGCTAAATATATCGAGCTTGCTACGGGTGAGATAGATAGGCTCGAAGAGTTAAAATCTGAATCTGCGATGTTTAGAATGGCAAAGAGCTATAAGCAGCTTATGGATAAGGATTATGAGGAGTCTAGCGATACTGTAATCTCTATCCTGGATGAGAATCAGAAGAACTATGAGGCGATGGTCTTCCTTAAGGAGGAAAGCA
>DFEN01000169.1 GCA_002368685.1 Lachnospiraceae bacterium UBA3801 | reverse complement strand
CTATATATATTACTTATATCTGATCTCTATAGGTCCATTAGCTCCGCCTATGTAAAGTGGGTAATCCTTTTCAGGTACATAGTGTTCGCCTTCTTTATACTTAGGCTCAGATAAATCTGTAAATAATGTTCCACATCCGCCAAATGGTTCTGCAGATGTATCACGCGGTACTTCAAGATTAAGAAGTCCCTGTGTCAAATCTACATGTGTAAGTACATCGCGGTATACAACTTCAGGTTCAAACTTATCCCATGTATCTTCAGGTGTAAGTGTGAAGTCGTTCATATCCTGCATAGTAATTGTAGGAATACCAAGCCTCTGGAATGCACCAGTTACACATACTGCCCAAATCTGAGCCTTAGGAAGTACTACCGGTGGTATCTTGTACTTAAGCTGTGTTAATGCTGTGAGTGGCCATACTACTGCGTTGTCTGATACAGCTGTCTCCTTAAATGAATCTGCCTTACCATCTCCGATATGATCAAGCCATATAAGTGCATCCAGCTTATCTGTAAGAGTTTTATTTCTATCAATAACTGATATAGCAGTCTGACAGCAGTTACCCCATACGTGGAAACTATCGAAGAAGAAAAGTATCGACTTCTTTCTCTCTTCTACAGGTATCTCTGAGAAGTGCTTTGCAATACCGAGTGCACCAACTACACCGATTGTGTCACATACAGCTCCTTCAAATGCTGTACAGCTGTGTGCTGCAACTGCAAGTGTTCTGTCTTCAACACCAGGAAGTAATCCAAGTACGATATTAGTTGTTGATACCTTACGAACTCCTTTAATAACAAGATGTCCCTCAACCTTACCCTTTGCTAAGAATGATTTAATCTCTTCAGCATCAGGTCTTCCGATATTAAGTACAGGAATTGTAAATTCGTGATTTTCTCCTACTTCAGCAGGTCCCCATACATTGCTTCCACCGATTGGTTTAATACCAGGTTCGAGAAGCTTGATGGTATTGCCAGGTGTATCTGTAAAGTATCCGATAAGACCAGCTACACCGTGTGCATATGCCAGATCATATAAGTGTAGGATTGTATATCTTTCTCTTTCTGCACAAGGTCCTTCATGTTCAGGAATAGTTCCAAGGTTGATAAGTGCTATCTTACCCTTTATATCTTCCTTAAGGTTCTTGTAATCTTCTTCAAAACCTCTTCCGATATCTACGATATCCGCTGTTACATCACCAAAACCTACGTTATTTTCCGGGAATGAGATGTACTTCTTTCCTACCGGAGTTGTTATTTCAAAGCTCCATTCATGGAAGAATACTCCGTTGAAGTTAATTGGTTCCTTCCATGTCTTAATACCAAATGACTGAAGTTTTTCTTCTATATAGTCATTGGTTTTATCCATTGAATAAGTTCCAGGTACTCTCGGTGCGAAATCACTTAACTCTCTGCCCCACTTGTAAAGTTCATCTGCAGTTAGAGAGGTTTCTGTGATTCCCTTGTTAAATGAATCATATAGTTTGTCAAAATTCTCTAATTTCTTGTCTGTATGATTTTGAATAAGATCATACAGCTTCTTATAATCTTCTTTTGTAAGATTATGTTCCTTGGCTGTTAATGGTTTTAAAGAATCGATTTCTTTTTCAAAATCGTCATAATACTTATCATACTGACCAAGGACTCTTGTCTGTTCTTCATCAAACTTACCTTTTTTCTTAAAGCTGTTTATAAGACTGTTAAAATCTCCTAATGCTCCCATTTTTTCTTGCCTCCTAAAGATGTTATAAATATTTTTGATAAGGTGAATTATAGGAAAAGGTTATAAGTTTGAGAAATAGTTATATTTTATTCTTAGATATAAATGAAATTTATAAGTATGCATATTCCTTATAAATTAAAACTTTTACAAGCATCATCCTAATTATATTCGCAAAATAAAAAAGCATTCTATAGCTGTTTTATTAGCTATAAAACGCTTTAATCTGTGTTCATATTACAGATATGAATAATAGCATAGGCATATAATACCTGGCTTATCTTGAACTTATATGTTTGATAAATGCTCCAACCTCAGACCAGGCTCGTTTGGATTCATCCATATAAGTACCTGCCATCTGAAATACATGAAACATTCCTTCGTATACTGTATAGCGGACTAGAACTCCTGCTTCTTTTGCCTTCTTCGCTACCGTATCAGAATCTGATTTAAGCATCTCATCAGTTCCGCACTGGATAAGCATAGGTGGGAAGTCCTTAAAATCACCATATATTGGAGATATGGTTGGGTCCTTAGGATTCGCTTCTCCTATGTATGGACTCTCGTATATCATCTCTGCCCTCTCACCACCAAAGACTGGATCTATATCTTTATTCTCTTTATATGAAGGTCCACTGGCAGTTAAGTCTGCCCAAGGTGACATGGCAACTATTCCAGCAGGAAGCCTTCTTCCCAGTTCTTTAAGCTTATAGCAAAGAGCCATAGCAAGGCCTGCACCTGCTGAGTCTCCAGCTAATATAATTTTCTCTTCACTGTATCCGTTATTAATTAACCAGTCATATGAAGCTAGCGCATCTTCAAGAGCTGCTGGGTACGGATCTTTTGGTGCAACTCTGTAGTCAATAGTTAGGACTGATGCTCCACCTGAAACTTCACTATAAAAACCAGCCAGTTTCTTATACTGTGTTCTCATGGCACTTATATATCCACCACCATGAATATGAAGGATAACATACTGAGAATTTAGTTCACAAAGTGAACTTGTCAGAAGTTCCATCTTAAAGTTCTTAAGTTCAATCATCTTTGCGGACAGGTGATTAGGATAACGATAAGGTATATCCATATCATCTCTGTCATAGAGCTCTGCTTTATATATATCCAGAAAGTGTTCAGAATTGTTCATTCTTTCAACTATCTTTTTTATTATTCTTCCACGTTTACTAATCTCACTCATCTTATAATCTTATACTCTGAACCTTCTGTATAATTCGTTGGATATCATCTTGCCTCCAAGCATAATAGTACCAAGAAGTATAACAAATGTTATTCCTGTTGAGACCAGATTCATAATCATAGAAAACCTGCTCCAGTCATGTGTCCCTACCAAAGCAAGCAATATAGAATTAAGAAGAAACGTTCCTATTTCTGTCATAATATAGCTTTGCCATCCATCTATAGCTACTACCATAAGAACAAATGCTGTTACATCTACACCCAGAAAGGTTATAGGAAGAGCTATCGAAAGAGACCACCCCTGCCATCCAACCAAGAAGTCTGTAAGCAGTAGGACAACTGCGGCCGCCAGCATTTGCCCTATAATCATTCTTTGAAGGCTTCGCCTCTCATGAAATATGTATATAAGAACAAAGCAGCCATAACAAAGTTCTGCACCTACAAGAAGGGACCAATATACACCATTAAATGTTGCATAATTCACTATAGCAACTGTTACAAATGCTATAATCGAAAGAAATACCACAAGTCTTATAATAAACTGCATCTTTCTAAGGGATGTTCTTATATCCGGATAGGTAAGTGACTCTGATTTATCAGAATCTGCCCCTTCTAAAACTCCGTTACATAAAGGACACTTCATGGCATCATCCAAAATCGTTACATTACATCTTTTACATATCTTACTCATAATAAACACCATTGGTTTCTATAGAAACTTTAATACCATCTTCAGATAGTTTTCTAAAGAAAGTCTTTTGAATATCGTTGTCACGAATATTGGCACTGAATGTCAGCACCATATCTTCGTTATATGAAAAGACTGTTATCTTAATATTCTGTCCATGAGACATAGATAATATAGCCTGGAACCTGTCTATATAAGCT
>DFEN01000102.1 GCA_002368685.1 Lachnospiraceae bacterium UBA3801 | reverse complement strand
ACTGTCTGAAGTATGAGTGGCCCTCCATTGAGGTAGACCCGAAGATAGCAAAAGATGCTGTCAAACCTATAGAAAAAATGCTGGAGTTGAGTTAAGCTCCAGCATTTATCTTACTATTATTTTATTGCCATTACTAATAAACAGTCCTTTATGAGGTGACTTAACCTTTATTCCATATAAATTATATATTTCACCTCCTTTACAACTTCTAACTTCATTTATGTTGGTACTGGTATTTATAATTGGATCTATCAAATTAAAATGTTCAGTTAACCAACTAATGTAGTATTCAGCTTCATTATAAATATTGTTTATAGATGTATTCCATTTTTCAGAATGATATTCTCTTGATAGTTGTAATGCTACTGCTTCGTCAGAATTAACATAGTTAGTAATAAATGAGATAATATCATTTAATATGACACTCTTTTGTTCATTCCATAGTTGCTTGTAAGTATTTAGGAAAGACTTATTACTATTTGTGAATAGATGATGATAATAGTAATCGTAGGTAGCATCATGATATCTTGAAAACTCATTTTTATTCATAGAAAAACAAGTATCAAAATCCCATAGATTAGCCATCTGTAAAAGACTATTCTCGCTATTATCATATTTCATGACATACAGATTACTTCCTCCAGAATCCCAAGTTCCTAAGATGTCGTGAGCAAGTATCCATTTAGCAAAAGATAATACATCTATATATTGCTCATAAGTACCGTTATTGATACTTTCTTCAACTGTATTGATGTATTCTTGAATATATTGTTCTTGTTCTATGGTTACATCATCTTCATCAGGATATTTCCAAGTCCATCTATAACCTTTTGCAGAACTAAAGTAATTAGTAGCGAAATACTTGTTTTCGTTCCACCAGTAAGCATCTCTTTCTACAATATAGCCTGTTGACTTATTTACATCGAGTCTACAGTTACTGTTACGTTCAACAGACTCTATGAGCAGATAACAACCAATATATTCTCCATTAAGAAACACATTGCATGGCTTATAAGCTGGTGTCCATGGAAGTGATATAAGTTCGTTAATTTTAAGACCAATCATAGTTTTCAGCGTCACAGCATCTTTTATGAGTCTCCAGTTTTTATCTTCGAACTTATCGTTGCCTCTTACTAATAAGTCAGCTTTTTTTTGCAGTTTTATCTTATATGGCTTATTATCTGAATAGCTGCTGGTATTACCATTTATTTTGATGGTAGCTCCACTGACTCCTTTTACATACTCGCCACTTGAATATATTAAATTTTCATTGTCATAGATATCTATCTTACAAGGCACCTTATTCTGATTGGTACATGTATGACCCATAGAGCCTTCTGGTGCTGATACATAATCGCATGTAGGTATTTCTCCATTGACAGTAGTTATATCTACTGTAATAAGACCTAATTGTTTTACATTAGCTATATCAAACTTGTTTTGAGCAAATGAATCGTGAAAGAATGATATAAACAATAGTATAAAAAGACAACGAAGAATCATCTTATAACAGCTATTTTGCATACAGTACCTTTACTTCCATCATTGGTGGCTGTAGCCACCATATATACGCCAGAGGCCACTCTCCTACCCTGTTTATCACAGCCATCCCAAATGAATGCACCACCATTGGAGCGTCCATCAGCAACGAGAGCACCATTAGCAGCTAATATTTTTACGTCGGCATCATAAGAAAGACCTGTAATGGTGATAGGACCCGTATAATCGGGTTTTACTGGATTAGGATAAGCCCAGACATTGTCTTTAGTCATCTCAACGTTGGCTTCAGTAGCATCGCTCATATAAGAGCAGAGTCCTTTATCAGTAAGAATAAATACTTCACCTGTTGTTCCGTTGATAGAAATATCGTAAATATTGTCTGAGATGAGTGGAGAATTGCTTGTAGTGAAGTGATGAACCTGAGTCATATTATCTTCACTGATAAGGAATACTCCATTACCTTCTGTACCTACCCATTTTCTTCCTCCTCCATCAATTTTGATGCATCGAGAACTTATACCTGTAAGCAGATAGTCAGCGAGATTAGTGCCATCATTGCGAGGAACTTTTTCTTGATAGAAGGTGACGTTACTTTGTCCAATATCGTCTTTGTTAATATAAAAGATACCCTTATTTGTTGCTACCCAAATATTATTTTTTTTATCTTCAGTAACATCATAGACAAGAACATTCGTATTATATGAGATACCATCCTGATTAGTGAAATCTGTGTAGACAAAGACCTGATCTGATGTTATATCGTAGCATAAGACAGCAGGAACAGTCCAACTGGTATTGACAAACCACAGCATGTTTCTACTGTCAATGACGGCTCTTCTCATACCTCTGTAACTTAGAACATTGTCATATTTAAGTTCAGGCTTTGACAAAGATTTCCATTGCCCTTCTTTATTCAGTAACAAGAGATTAACCTCTTTTGCTTGACAGTTAAGAACATATAGATTACCTTTTGCATCATATTTGATGCCATTGACTAATGTATAGGAATCTTCATACTCTTTGCCAGATGAAGTACTTGTTGCAGGTCTTAAAGGACTGTTTCCTTTATAGTGATATTTTTTTAACTGGCCATTGTAAAACTCATAAAGACCACAGCGACCAGCAACAGCTATGTGGTTTCCGTCTGTAGGATCTACATCAATACAGTTGATATCCTCGTAGCGAAAACCTGTTGTCTTACTGATATCCTGTGGATATAATGTCCAGTTGGTGCCATCGAATATTTGTACTGTTCCAGCATGGCTCATACCATATATTCCTGAAAGAAATTGGCCACCAGTAGTGTAAAGCTTACCATTGGCGAACTTCGACTCGTAGAACCAGTTGTAATTGGGTCCACCAGGCTGTAGCGTCTTGACAATGTCTATATACTTGTCGTAATCACTATTGTCTTCTGCAGGAAGAGATTCTGGATAGTCAGGATGGTCGGGTGTATAGGTATCAGCTATTTCTACTCGTTGGACATTGACTTTGACGATGCCAAAGCCACAGACGAGATAAGCGTAGACGCCATCAATACGAATGCTTTTGACAGTTTTGTCACCTATTATTGACTTAGTATACAGGTCGCTGATATTGGTAATTGTACCATTAGTCTCCACTAAGTCTATATTCGAATTACTGTAGACTACTACAAGACGCTTAGCCTGCTGACACCAACGAATGTGCGTGATATCTACATCACTCATGCCGTTGACCTTATCATAGGTATAGATGCTCTGATCGTTCATATTGTACTGATAGAGCGCTCCTGAAGCCATTACAAAAAGACTGTTGCCTGCAGCCTGTATCTCTTTTGGTCCGGCATACGAATATAAATTACGCCAAGAGCCTATTTGCGCCCATACCGGGCTAAATGATAAATGACAAAAGAGAAATGATAAAACTATCATCCATCTCATACTATGATGTCTAAATACTTTCAGCATACTTTTGTCAATTATCATTTGTTAATTATCATTTGTCGTTAAGAAACTTAGCGAGTTTCGCGATGGCACGGGCACGATG
>DFEN01000104.1 GCA_002368685.1 Lachnospiraceae bacterium UBA3801 | reverse complement strand
GCAGAGCAGGTTGCTGAGTACTGGGATGAGCAGGACCAGAAGATGCTCATTAACATCCTCGATGGTGTATTCGCAATGGGCAGCAACAATGATGCTGATGCAGAGTTTGTAGAGGAGCACACACATGATGTTACAGGCGTAACAAACAGTGAGGGCGTTCTTGGTTACATGGATGCTACAACTCTTAACACTGGTATGCAGAAGGCTTCTGGTGACCACAAGAATCAGTTCAGTCTCTGCCTGATGCACTCAGCAGTTGCTACACACCTTGAGAACCTTAAGGTACTTGTTTACCTTAAGTACAATGATGCAAACGGTATCGAGAGAGACCTCAACATTGCTACTCTTAACGGTAGAACAGTCATCATTGATGATGATATGCCTATTATCACAGAGGGCAGCGGCACATCAGCAGTTAAGAAGTACGTAACCTACGTATTCGGTCGTGGTGCTATCGAGTACACAAACTGCGGTGCTAAGGTTCCTTATGAGATGGCAAGAGACCCTTACAAGAACGGTGGTGAGGATACTCTTATTTCTCGTATGAGAAAGTGCTGGTCACCTTATGGTATCAGCTTCACTGGTATCGACCAGATTGATACTCTGTCACCTACAGATGACGAGTTAAAGACCGGAGCGTTCTGGAATCTTGTTAATACCGGCGGTGCAAGCAATGTTCAGTACATTGCTCACAAGGCAATTCCTATCGCAAGAATTATTTCTCTTGGCTGATAGTTAGCATTTCACCCCCAAAATCATAGAAAGGCGGTCTTGACTATGTATCTAACGTATGACGAATATAAGGAATATGGCGGAACATTAGATGAGACCGCCTTCAATGATTTAGAATTTGATGCAGAGAGCACAGTAAACTGGTACACATTTAACCGACTTAAAAAGCCAGAATGGGCAGAAGCTCTTGAATCTGAGGAACTGAAAAGATGTATGTATCAACTAATCAGATTTAAGCAGATGGAAGATGAGCTACTTGCATCAAGCGCAGGTGGTGCAGGATGGGGAATTGGTTGGACAAAAGAAGCAGGCATAACACAAGAGAGTAATGATGGAATATCTGTCAGCTATAACACTCTCAGCTCTGGCGAATTATTAGCTCATTTCAATGGAGCTAAAACAAAAGAAGAGTTGATGGATAGATACCTCGGTAGCATAATGAATGATTTAGGAAGAAGGCTACTTTACAGAGGAATATACCCGGGGGAATAATATGGTTGGATATATCTTTAAAGCAGAGAACACAGTAACCGGCAAGACATATATCGGTAAGTATTACAGTGTGCGCTTTGATAAGAAGTACATAGGAAACGATTCTAGCGTCCTGGATGACGCTAAAAAGTACGGCACAGACAAGTTTATAGTCAACATGATAAAGGCTTGTGAAACTGTCAAGGAATGCGATTTTTGTTATGATGCAATTTTGAAAGAGCTTAACGCAAAGAATGACCCGAAATTTTATAACGCTAAACAGATGGTATCTGATGTACCTGAAGCTGAAAAACCGGTTAAGAAATCTCGTAAAAAGAAAGCGGTAGATGAAGAATGAATCATTACAGTTCCTGGTGGGACGATACTATAACTTTATACAATAAGTATACTGACCCAGATACTAAGAGGGTCAAGTGGTATCGCCATGTCATTCCCGATTGCTTTTATAAGCATACAATCGAAAAGATAACAGTCGGCAAAACTACAATAGACTCTAATGTGACAGTTTGCAGAATAAGGGTGAATGACCTCTTTGTAGATAAGAAGTCATGGATGTTACTTTCTGATGAAGAAAGAGCTACAAAATTCACTCTCAGTGCAGGAGATATTATAGTTGCCGAAGAAGTTGATTTTGAAGTAGATGAGTATGCTAATGGTAAAAGGTCATCAGATTTGATAAATGAGAATAAAGAGTGGCCAGGATGCTTTACAATAGAAACTGTCAACATCAATGTTGGTGGTGGAAGAGGAAATGAGCATTATCATGTAAGGGGTACTTGATATGGAAGTAAGATTTCGTATAGACGCCCGTGATTTTAAAAATGATGTTCAAGAGATACTGGATAGAAAGATAAAAGGCATAACAACAAATACTGAGTTGTATGATACTATATCTAATATCTTAGTAGGTTATATAAAGAATTATCTTCCTGTAGACACTGGAGCATTAAGATACCAGGCAGCAGGAGAATCTGATAAATCAGGTTATTTCAGAGAAGGTTATCTTGAAGTATCTAAGTCACATGGTATTGTATGGGATGCTATTGAGCATAGACCTAAAGAATTTAAACATTATGCAGGATATGTTATAGGACGAGTTCTTGGTATGCAACCTGGTTTTACAGGTGCAGAGATAAAAGAAGCTATGATGGAAAATGGTGACTGGGAAGCATTCCTTAGTGATTGTGAGCCTTATCTTATCGAAGCATTTGAGGAGGCATAAATGGATAATGACAAGAACCAAATAATGATTGATTTTATAAAACAATGCGAAGTCATTCAGAATAATCCTCTATTTTTTAACTTTGCTGAGAGTGGTGACGGAAACAATCATTTTATTACCGAAAAAGATACTATTAAAAGAACTTACATTGACGGAAGTGTAGAAAAACAGTATACTTTTACTATAGCCAGTTATTATTCTATATCGCACAACGCCGTTATTGATGGTGAAATTGATGAGAATATAGAGAATATGGCAAAAGTACAAGCTATACTTGATTGGATAGATAAACAAAATATATTAGGTAATTATCCTGACTTTGGGGAAGAGTGCATTATAGAATCAATGGAACCACTCACTACAGACCCCGATTTAGATGGAATAGATACTTCTGTAAATCCTCCAATAGCAAGGTATTCAGTTGGGGTAAGACTGACATACCTAGACAATTCAAAACGAGTTTGGAAATGATGAAAGGAGAAAGCTATGGCAGTAGAGCAGTTTAATCTTAACCCTGGCCAGAGGGCCGAAAGAAAGATGCTCATCACAGTGGCAGAATGGAAAGAGACTACAACAGTTGGTACTACAACAACTGAGAACACTGTAAGAGAGTTTCTTGGAACAAGAACTGAGGACTCAGCTATTGAGTATAACTCAGAAATTGAGACAACCACTGATATTCTCGGCAATAACTACACAGATATGCAGAGAACACAGCCTGAGCAGACATTCGACGCTTCACCTGTTATCGGTGGAGATAAGCTCAAAGCACTTCTTAACGATATTCGTAGAAGGAACGCTCTTTCAGAGCTCCAGCAGTTTACTATCTACATTATCACAGCCTTTGTTGGAAGTTCAAAAGATGGCTATGCCGCTGAAAAACATGAGGATTGCACAATCACTTATGATTCAATCGGTGGCGATGTAAATGTAAACTTCCCTTACACGGTACACTTCTCAAACAAGATTACTACCGGTACAGTAGACAAACTTTCTGATGACTTTGTGTTCACCGCAGATGCAAGTATTTGATTTAACGTAGGAGGGTAACAAGATGGCAAAATCAACATCAAAACTCTTTGAAAACGAAGAGCCAAAAGAAATGAAGAAGGACGCACTTAATGTTCCTGAAGAAGTAAAAGAAGAGGTTAAAGAAGAAACTATTCCTGAGTCACAGACAGAGGTAGTAGCAACACCACCTGTTTCAGCAGACGATATTCAGGATGTTGACCTCTCTGTTATCAAAAAGAAGAGATTTAGAATAAACGGAGATAATAACAGGATTCTTGAACTTAATACCAGTGACTTGAATATTCTATCCCGTCTTACTACTGCGTATGACAGATTGCAGAACTATATGACTGAGGTTGGTAAAATTCTTTCAGGTCTTCCTGATGATGAAATCACAGAGGATGTGCAAAGAGTTGCCGCTGAACAGTTAAAGGCAATAGATGCGAATATGAGAAAAGAACTGGATTATATCTTTGATGCTCCTGTTAGTAAAGTTTGTGATGACGGTGGCTCAATGTATGACCCTTATGAGGGCGCTTTCAAATTTGAGCATATCATTGAGGCTGTATTGAAACTTTATGAGAGAAATCTTGATTCTGAGTTTAGCAAGATTCGCAAAAGGGTTTCAGCAAAGACATCCAAGTATACAAAGAAGTATCATAACTAAATCGAATAGGAGCTCCGTGTATGTATGAATTACCTACGGAGATAATGATAGAAGAATGTCCGTATCACATACGAAATCGAGGAGACTATCGTGTGATATTGGACATTTTTTCTGTTTTAGAGGATGAAGAACTAGAACAGAAAGAACGAATTATCTCTGCGCTAATAATATTTTATGAAGAATTTAATGATGTGGAAGACGTTTTAAGCTTTCCATTCCTTGAAGAAGCTGTAAAACAGATGTATGACTTCTTTAACGGCGATAAATCAAAAGCGGATAAAGTTAAAGCGCAAAAGAAGTTAATTGATTGGGAGGGTGATTCTGCACTAATATGTGCCGCAGTAAATAAAGTTTCTGGTAAAGAAATAAGGTCTGAACCATATATACATTGGTGGACATTTCTGTCATACTATATGTCAGTAGGGGAATGTGTTTTATCTACGGTAATAAATATTAGGGATAAAATGATGAGCAGTAAAAAACTTGAAAAGTGGGAACAGGATTATAAACGAGATAATCCTCAATATTTTATGTGGAAACATAAGACTGTAGATGAAATAGATGCAGAAAACTGGCTGAAAAGTGTTTGGAATAAGGAGTAAGCTATGGGCGTAAATGGCAATGCAGTAGAAATACCTATACAATTCAAAGTTACTAGCGACAACATCAAAGAATATGTCAGTGAGTTAAAGACAAAACTAAAGGATGTTAGAAAGTTTGCTAGTACAGGTGTATTGCCTGAGCAGGGCAAGATACTACGTGATAATGCTAATGGCATAAGTAAGTATATAAAAGAATTACAAAAATTAAATCTTGATACCGCAGAAGGTAAAGAAGCGGCAAAAGCTTTAATTAGCAGTATAAATGCAGAAGCCGATGCCTTAGATGCTCTGATTGCAAAATATAAAGGTGTATCTGATGCAAGATTATCTTCTAAGAACACTCAGAAAACTGTCGGTAAAATAGATGGAGATATTTCTATACCCGCTATTCAGAATAAAGAGCTTTTAAAACAATCTGAACTTAAAGCCCGTATAAGTGAGCTTTCTGATAAAGAGTATGATTCTGAAAAACGACTTGCATCCATACAAAATTCTGAGACGGCTCTTATTGCGAAACAGACTGGACTTGAACGTCAGCGAGAGGCTATTAAGCATGACAGAACAAAGGCAGCAAAAGAAGAACGTGCCGCACTAACAGAACAGATACACCTTATACAGGATAAACGAAGTGAAAATACGTATGCCAGACTGGAAGAGCAGAAAAATCTTGATGCTATTCAGAGCGAGTTGATGGTCAAAAAGCAACTGCTCAGCTTAGATACAGGTTCTACAGACAGTGGCTCACTTACAGTCGAGCGCACTGAAAAAGATATTGAAGCAATGGAGAAGTTTAAGAGCTCCGTTTCATCTCTTAAAGATACTTTGAAAGAGATTGATGATGGCACAGCTTCAACATTTAATAATACCAGAGCAAGTATCAAGAAGACTGCTGCTGAAATAAAGGCAGAGATACAGGGCATAGTATCTACATTTGAACAGCAGCCTAGTAAAGATTTTACTAAATCTGAGAACGAAAATATAAAGAATTTACAGACAAGGATTGCTAAACTCAGACTTGATGCAAAAACAGCCGCAGAGCAACTTGAAGGACCATGGAAAATGCAAGTTGATGTTCGTGGTATGCAAGATGATTTATCCGCAGTTACTAAAGAGGTGGATGCTCAGAAAGCAGAAGTCGCTAAGTTAGAACAGGCATACAATAATGCGAAAGCTAGAGCAGAGGAAGTAAAAGACGCATTTGTTTCAGGACAAGCATTACCTCAAGGAGAGTATAGTACAGAACAATTTGCATTTGACCAGGAGCGTATAAAAGGTGCAAGAGCTGATGCAGAAAATGCTGGTAAAGCTTATGATGAGGCTAAAACGAAGTTAGAAGGGCTTATTCAGAAACAGATAGCACTCGAAAATCAGATAGATACCACAGCAGATAAGTATAACTCTATGGTAGCCGCATTAAAAGCAGACGACCATCAGGGACCTAAAGTTGAAGCTAACGAAGCTCTGATGGCACAGTTTGAGTCGGCTAATGCAGAGGCAGATGCTTTACAGGCTGAACTTGAAGAGGTATTTAATACTGCAAAGTCAAATAATCTCATAAAACAGGAAGATGCTGAGACTGCAAAGATAATTGAAGAGACACTTAAAGGCATAGGTAATGAAGTAAAGAATATTCAGGACTATGGTACATTATTTGACCAGTCAGATAAGATAAAGGCAGATGAGGCCGCAAAAGCGGCACAAGAAGCACAAGTAAAAGCTCAGATACAAGGTCTGAGACAGGAAGAAGCCGCTATTAAACGTTCTACAGCACAGTATTACTATAAGTTAAGGTCTATAAAGATGCTTGGCTTTGCTATTAACAATGTTACTAAAAAAGTTAATGCATTCGGTAAAGCATCTCTTAATGCCGCAACAAAATCATTGCAGGCTTATCTTAAACTTATACCTGGTGTTGGTGCTTTAGGTAAAGCATTTGATAAGGCAAGAAACTCTCAGAAAAAACTTTCTAGGGAAACAAGGTCAGGCATAAAAGCTAATGCTGGATTTAATCTGTCAATAAAAGACTTAATCAAGAACATATTAAAGTATGGACTTGGTATAAGGTCTTTATATGTTCTGCTCAATAAGATGCGAAAAGCAGTAATAGACGGTATGGGTCAGCTTGCAATGGGATATGATGAGGTTAACAAGAGTATGTCATCTATTGTTACCTCAATGAATCAGATTAAAGCCGCCATAACTACTATTGTAGAGCCTATTGTTCATGTTTTAGCCCCTCTGCTTGAAAAGATTTCTGCTCTTGTTAGTGATATAGCTTATAAAGTAGCATCCTTTATAGCCGCACTTACTGGTCAGTCTATGGTGTTTAAAGCCACAAGAAATCAGATTGACTATGCAGAGTCTTTAGATAAGACCGCAAAAAATGCTAAGAAAGCAAAGCAGGAGCTCTCTGGACTTGATAAGCTCAATGTCATCAACTCAAAAGATGATAGTGGTGCTGATGCTGGAGCAATGGGGTTTGAGAAAGTTCCTATTGACCCTATCATGGCAGAGTGGGCTAAAAAGTTCAAAGAGTTCCTTGATAGGTTGCTTAAGCCAATAAAAGCAGCTTGGGCAAAAATGAAGAAGTTTGTTGTAAACTCCTTCAAGTATATGCTCAGAGAGCTACTTGACCTTGCTAAATCTGTAGCGAGAGATTTCTGGAGAGTTTGGGAAGAACCTCGTACACAAGAGATATTTGAAAATCTGTTCAAGATACTCGGCGACATATTCTTAATCATAGGTAATATAGCGAGAGCATTTAGAATAGCGTGGGATGCTAATGAGAACGGTTACAGAATACTGTCAGCTATAAGAGATATTATATGGATAATAACAAACGGTCTGAGAGAATGTGCTGATTACACAGTATTGTGGTCAAGAAAACTCTCATTTGTTCCGTTGTTTACAGCTATCGCAGATGTGTTACAGCAACAGATAGTTCCTGCGGTACAGAAAGTTGTAGACTTGTTTGTATATCTTTATGAAAAAGTCCTGCTTGAAATTGTTCGTTTCTTTGTAGAAGATTTCGCTCCTAAGATAGTAAAAGCATTTGGCAACATTGTAGAAGCAATAGGCAATATCGCAGACAACTTACGCAAAGCTCTTGAAGAGAATGATAGAGGCTCTAAGATATTAGCTCAGATAGAAAAGCTGATAACTATAATAGGTGATGGTATACTTAAGGCATCAGAAAAGACAGCGGAGTGGGCAGCTAACCTTGATTTCTCCAAGCTTCTTGATGACACGTTAAAATTCTTAGAAGATATAGAACCTGTTATACAGTTTATAGTTGATACTGTATCAGCATTTTGGACAGATGTGTTACTTCCTTTCTGGTCATATCTTGTAGAAGATGGTGGACCAAGACTACTTGAGTTGCTCGGTCAGATATTTGGTCAGTATGACGAAAGTACTGGTCTTGGTATAGATTGGGAACATCTCACATCTGTGATGAATGAATTTTTACCTACACTTGAAAAGTTCTTGGAACTTGGATGGGAAGTATTGTTGCAGATAATTGAAGATTTAGGTAAAGCCTTTGATGACTTTGTAAACTCTGGCACACTTGACACCATTGTAAGCAAGTTTTCAGAGTGGGTAGAAAATGCTGACCCAGAAAAAATCGCCGAAAAGATAGAGAAATTTGCAAAGGTAATGATAGGATTGATAGGAGGACTTAATCTTCTTAACAGCGTTATAATGCCAATAATAACTAACTTCATGACATTCCACAACTTCTTAAATAACTTTGCCATGAACTCTAGTATGAAGAAAATAGAAGCTGACGTTGCTAAATTGGCAGGAACAGGTAGTGGAACAGGAGCAACTGGTCTAGCAGGATTAGGCGATAAACTTTTAGGTTTAGTTGCTAATATTGACACAGTTAATCCTGCAATATTGACGATAGGTTCAACAATAGCAGGAGTAGTTATGACTATTGGCGGAGCTATAATGTCGATAGGTTCATTCAATGATATGATGCAGAATGGATTTAGTTTAAGTAG
>DFEN01000038.1 GCA_002368685.1 Lachnospiraceae bacterium UBA3801 | reverse complement strand
TTCTCGAACTGATGTATACGGTAAATACCTCTTTCCTCTATTCCGTGCGCACCCTTTTCTTTACGGAAACATGGTGAGTAACTTGTAAGAGTTAAAGGAAGTGATGATTCGTCAAGCATTTCACCCTTGAATCTACCAATCATTGAATGCTCACTAGTACCGATGAGGTAGAGGTCCTCTCCCTCAATCTTGTACATCATTGATTCCATCTCATCGAAGCTCATAACACCAGTAACAACATCGCTTCTGATCATGTAAGGTGGAATAACATATGTGAAACCTTTATCTATCATGAAGTCTCTTGCATATGTAAGGATTGCACTGTGAAGTCTAGCTGTATCACCCAGGAGATAATAGAAACCATTTCCGGCAACCTTACGTGCAGCATCAAGATCTATTCCATCAAGTTTCTCAATAATATCTGTGTGATATGGAACCTCGAAGTCAGGAACAACCGGCTCGCCAAATCTCTCGGACTCAACATTTTCAGAATCATCCTTACCTATAGGAACTGAAGGGTCTATGATATTTGGGATACGCATCATAATAGAAGTAACCTGTTCCTCAAGAACTGGCGTTTTCTCTTCAAGCTCTTTCAGTCTAGCTGATGATTCAGCAACCTTTTTCTTTATTTCCTCTGCCTCTTCCTTTTTACCCTGAGCCATAAGTGCGCCTATCTGTTTAGAGATCTGATTTTTCTCTGCTCTGATAGCATCAGCCTCAGCCTGAACCTCTCTTCTCTCTTTATCCAGTGCGATAACCTCATCAACTAATGGTAACTTATGATCCTGGAATTTCTTCTTAATGTTTTCCTTTACTACTTCAGGATTCTCTCTTAAAAACTTAATGTCTATCATAGTCTTTACCTCTTAAAATGTATTTTAATATTGGTTTACATAATATATTGTAATCTTTACATCAAATCTTCTTCATCTGGCTCATTGGTCATTCTTTCGATCTCTTCATCAATCGTCTGAGCCTTTCTGATTGCTTCCTTCTCTTCATTGGATAATGCGATAAAGGACTCTCCATTTATAACCTCTTTTGCATATGAGAAGCAACCCTGTTTTGAATGCATCGTAGATAATACAAAGCCCGAGTTGTCATTGTTGAGTAAAGCTAGTGAGAAGCTAAGCTCTCCAGCCATACTATCAAAGGCATCATACTTCACAAGACCCAGCTTGTTATAGCACGAATCCAAATGCCCCTTAAAGGTTTTATGCTCTTTGTTGAATCTCTTCATTCTCATTTTAACCTTATCCATCTCTTTGAATCTGGTTAACATAATCTGTTCGAGATCCTTTGCTGTCTTACCACTGGTAAGTGTATAATATTTACGAGAAACATTCTGAAGCTGTTTTATAGTTAAAGCCAGAATAACACCTAATGCTATTATTAATAGTAGCAAAATGATGATGATGATCTCTAGCCTGATTCCAAAAACCTCAGTTACAAGTATCATTATTTCACTCTCCTTAAATAGCAGCACCTGTCTTTATGATATGAACTATTCTCTCCAAATCATCAGATGATACATATTCTATTTCAATTTTTCCTTTTTTACCCTTTGATTTAATAACAACCTTTGATCCAAGAGTAGTTTTAAGGTTTTCTGCAAGTTCAGCGAGCACTGCCTCCATTGCAGTATCCTTAGTATTAGTTACTTCCTTGCCATCCTTATCTATTTCTTTACCATTTAGGATATTATTAACGCCCTTAACAAGCTTTTCACTATCACGAACACTAAGTCCTTCATCAAAAATAGTAAGCGCAGTTTCATACTGTACATCGGCATCTTCAATAGCAAGAAGGCATCTAGCATGTCCAGATGAAATCATGTCATCTACTATCATTTGCTGAACCTTGTCTGAAAGTTTTAGAAGACGTAGCGAATTAGTAATAGTTGGTCTACCTTTTGAAACTCTATCCGCAACTTCATCTTGTTTAAGATTATATTCTTCAATAAGAGCTTTATACGCTAAAGCTTCTTCTATTGGATTCAGATCTTCTCTCTGAAGATTCTCAATAAGAGCAACTTCCATACGCTCTTTATCAGTATATTCACGAATAATTACTGGAACTTCCTTAAGACCAGCCATTCTAGCTGCACGCCATCTACGCTCACCAGCAATTATTTGATAAGTACGGCCCTTCTTTGATACAACCAATGGTTCAATAACGCCATACTTTTTTATAGAATCAGCAAGTTCAGAAAGAGCATCTTCATTGAAATTCTTTCTTGGCTGACCTTTATTAGGCTCAATATCAGTTATTTTAAGTTTAGTATCCGCAGGAACCTCTTTAACTACTTCTTTTACGACTTCCTTCTCTACTTCTTTGATTACAGTCTTAACCTTAGGAGCTTCCTTTGTTTTACCAGAACCCGACTTCTTCTGATCATCATCTGCCTGAAGAAGAGAGTTAAGTCCCTTACCCAAACCACGTTTTGGTGCCATCATAAACCTCCATTATTGAAACAGTTTATTCTTTATTACTTCATCTGCTAATTTTCTATAAGCTTCTGCTCCACTAGATCTGCTGTCATACATATTTATTGGAAGGCCAAAGCTTGGAGCTTCGGCAAGACGAACATTTCTAGGAACAAGTGTATCATAGATTATCTCATCTAGATTCTCTCTTACATTGTCAACAACATCCTGTGAGAGATTATTTCTGGTGTCATACATAGTAAATACCACACCTTCTATTTCCAGATTACGATTTAGCTTTTTCTTTATCATATTTATAGTGTATAAAAGCTGTGATAAACCTTCGAGCGCATAGAACTCACACTGTATAGGAACTATCACAGTATCTGCTGCAGTCATAGCATTAATAGTAAGCATACCTAAAGCTGGTGGACAATCTATAATAATAAAGTCAAACATCTTACGAATATTTCTAACTATATTCTT
>DFEN01000164.1 GCA_002368685.1 Lachnospiraceae bacterium UBA3801 | reverse complement strand
TCTTATCCGTCAATCAGTATAGCACGGAACAAATGTGACAGCAATAACTTTGCCATCTTAATTAACTACACAAATCTCTCACATCACGCTCTAACACTTTTGATAATGCTAATACTGTAGATACAGATGCTTTGCTGATATCTTTGGCTCCAATCTCATATTGTTGAAGTGTTCTAAGATTGATTCCGGATGCTTTCGCCAACTCACTTTGAGACATACCAAGCCTCTTTCTGTAAGCTTGCAGACGCTTAACACATTTTGTCTTCTCAGCCTCTTTATCTATATATTCTATAATTTTTTCTTCATCCATCTCGTGATAGGGATGATACAATTCCTTTAATCTCTGCATAGTGATTATGCTTTGAATCTCTTTAAATGTCTTAGCACTATACCATTGATAATAAGCAAGAACCCATCCCACCCAATAATCTTCTTTGGGGGTGCGATAAGTATAATCACATTTAACATCCATTACTCTATCTTCAACTCTTGAGATAACGTCCATAACAAGCTCTACACCTGATTTCCCTGATATATATTTGGGATTACCTTTTTCAAATTGATATGATATTCCTGACACAATGAAAAGCTTCACAAAATAATCCAGGGTGAAATCGTAATCATTAACAGCCACATCAAATGCTTCTGCCAGATTATGCATTGCGTCGTATAAATACATCTTATTATATGCATGTAACATCTACGAATCCCTCCTAATTAAATCTATCAGATATACTTCTTCTTTATTGAGACTGCCTGTAATGTGTGAATAGTCATCTCGCGCTTTTTTATCTCTTGATACTTTAAGTGGATAATACTCTAAATGATCTACTGTAACTGAATCACGATAAGTTAAAAGTTCGAAAGCCTTTTTACTTTTCAAAAAGTACTGTACTCCCAAATCACCCAAATACATGGCTTGTTCAAGCTGAGCAATACTTATTGTATTAGATAAAAAAGCTCTGGCAAATGAGAAATACGAGTCGTCCGCTCTATACCCAATCACTCCATCGTAATCAGAAATATCTATGCTATAATTCTTCTTAAGATATATCATGCCATCTTCGGCAATAGGGCTACCCGCTTTCACAGTTCTGTTATCTATAAGTAAGGTCAGCCAATGAAGTATCCCGTACTTATCACTATTTAGATCAAGAAGCTTCAACTTCTTAATATCAATCTCATATACATTTACGAATCCGTCTCTATCTTCCGATACAGCCCATTCTTTCGCCAATTCAATATGTCTTGTACAATAAAAACCTTGTCCATAATCATTATGAACTCTCCCTTTATTCAATGCGGGATGCTTAATTATCTTATCAGATCCATGGTAAAGTATCATAACAGCCCCTCCTATACTTCTGTAGAAGTATAGTTATATTATAACTCTATAGAAGTATAGATGCAAGTCAAATAAATGAAATAAAATAGGGACGAGCTAATTGTCCCAAAAGTAAAACAACTTTTGTGACACTTGACTCGTCACCTTTTTATCACCCAAATATGCCTTTTTTCTTGTAAGGTTCTGACGAAACAGACACACATGTATATCCTGTCTTTTCAATAGCCTCTTTTAGCATTTTGTCATCAACATTATCTTCAGTTATAAATGTCGCTTCATTTTTACTGTGTGATGCCTTGACTTTCTTCGCATTTGGTATCGCATTTCTTATAGCATCACTAATATGCGCTTCACACATCGAGCACATCATGCCTTCAATATTAACAGTTGTCTTAATCATTTTTTACTCCTTGTCTTTATATTCTTCTTCCTTAAGAAGACTCGTCATACTTCCCAAACCAAGTGCTATTGTCGAACCATTATGTAATGTAGCAGACACAGCCGGTGAAATAATTCCAATTAATCCAAGTACTATAAGTAAGCTATTAAATCCCACAATAGTTCTGTAATTAAATCTGATTCGCTTCATTAAAAGAGTGCTGAGCTTGCGCAACACAACAATAATGTGTAAGTCATTAGAACTTATGGTGATATCAGCTATCTGTCTTGCTATCTCTGCGCCTTCGCTAATAGCAATTCCTGCATCAGCTGTTGAAAGAGCCGGTGAGTCATTGATGCCGTCACCAACCATTATCACTTTACTTCCGCTTTGCTTTGCTCTCTCAATGTAACCTGATTTATCCTCCGGAAGAACCTCTGCATAATACTCATCAATTCCTGCCATAGACGCGATACGTTTCGCTGTCTTCTCACTATCCCCTGTCATCATTACAATATGTTCAAAGCCTTCTTCTCGCAGGCATTCTATAACCTCACCAACTTCTTCTCTAAGTGGATCTTCTATCAGAATACACGCTGCAAGATACCCATTCTTAGCAAAATACAGGTACGAATATTCATCAGGGAGTGAATCAAACAATTTCTTCTTACCTCTTGGAATCTTAGCGCTTTCATCCTCGAACACAAAATGATAGCTACCTATTATGGCACGCTCACTTTCAATCTCTGATGCAATACCGTGAGCAACAACGTATTCCACATTAGTGTGAAGCTCTTCATGGGTTAGATTCTTCTTATCTGCGGCATCAACAACAGCTCTTGCAACAGAGTGTGGGAAATGTTCTTCAAGGCACGCAGCCTGGCGAAGCAGTTCATCTTCTGACTCATCACTAAATGATACAACTCGAACCACATGAGGCTTGGCCTTAGTAAGTGTTCCCGTCTTATCTAATACAATAGTATCTGCCATAGCAACACTTTCTAAGAACTTTCCTCCCTTTACGGTAATACCGTAATCAGCCGCTTCACTTATAGCATATAGTACCGATATTGGCATAGACATCTTTAGAGCGCACGAATAATCTACCATAAGTACAGAGACTGCCTTATTAACATCTCTGCTTATCAGCCATGTAAGCGCAGATGATAATAGAGTATGAGGACCCAATCTGTCAGCTATCCTTTCAGCTTTACTTTCTACTGATGATTTAAGCTTCTCAGATTCCTCAATCATCCTTACAATCTTGTCAAATCTTCCTTGACCCTCAATCTTAGAGACTTTGATTACAATCTCTCCTTCTTCAACGACTGTTCCTGCGAAAACGCTCATGGAATCAGCTTTCCTTACTGCCTCAGATTCTCCTGTCATAGAGGCTTGATTAACAAGAGCCTCTCCACTATAAACCACACCATCGAATGGTATCATATTACCCATCCGAACAACTACCTTATCGCCACATCTAATGTCAGAAGAGTCAATCTCTATCTCTCCTTCATCAGTGACCAGCCATACTTTATCTACATTGAGCGACATTCTTCTCGCAAGATCATCTACCGACTTCTTATGTGTCCACTCTTCTAATGTATCTCCCACATCAAGTAAGAACATTACAGAAGAAGCCGTATCATAATCTCCTGTTAGAATTGCTGCAAATATCGCTATAGAATCTAATAATTCTACTTGAAGTCTTCTGGCCAACAACGTCTTAAGACCTCGAACAATAAAACGAAGTGCCTTGACAATTGTTATTATATTTCTGACAGAAAAAGGCATAAATAATTTCTTGGCATAATGGGTGATAACCAAGGTTACTATCCTATCATAATACTTAGCTTCAAGCTCTCTGCTTGAAGTCTCGAACACTTTACTTGGCACATTAATATTATCAATATCAAAACTCTTAATCGCCTCTATAACCTTTTTTCTATCACCATTATAAAATATAACAACGTCCGCCGTTCTCTCATACACTTTAACCTTAGTGATATAACTTTTTTCAGTAAAATAGTACTCTACTGTATCTGCCTCTTTGAAAGACATTCTCTTCATAGGCAAGTGTATTCTGATTCTGTTTTTTATTTCGTGCTTTATTATAGCGTCCATTATTTTTTACCACTTTTTTTCTTATTAACTATTACTTCTTCTGATTCCTTGTTTACTCTCTCTTCATTGATTGCCTTTGCTTCTTCATAGATATCTGTACAATTTTCTTGAAGAGTTGTTACCTGGTCTAATACATTATCCTTGGCTCTTAGAACGCCTGCTGTACAATGAGCATATACCTTCTTGGCATCCTTAGAAGATAGTATCTTAATTCCCTCTAATCCGAATAATGTTCCCAACGCAAAAATTCCTATTCCTTTAAGTTTCATTTTATAATCCTCCTAAATTATAATATTTTTATACTGCATTTTTTACCTCAACAGTTAGTTGCGATAAGCTTTTCCCACTTAAGTTCATTCTCTGATATACATCTGTACATTTCTTGTACCTTGAAAATGTCTTTCTGGCATTTTCGTCGTCAGAATAAGCTTTCCAACAACCACTGCATTTGACACCGTCACATGGATTGTTCATAAAGCACTCCACATCATCAGGTGGATATCCCAAGAATAAGCCTATCTCATGTGGAAATGAACCTTCCTCGCTAAGGCGACCTACAAGCTGCATGATAAGGCGTTCTGCCTTGGCTTCACTATATCCCTTATTCTTAAGTATTTGTCTCGCTTTAGGATCTTGTAAATCCTGTCTTAAACGCCCCGGTCTATAGACATATATCAGAGCATATGTCGAGGTTCTCTTAAGGGGAATAACTCTAAGCCCCTTCTTGGTAAGAATTGCATTAAGCTCCCTGACTTCCTTACATATATTAGTATCCTTATCAATCTTTACAGTAAACATATTACCGGTCTTAAGTCCGGCAAGCGTCGGGGAAGCGTGCCTAAGTACGAACTGTTCAGACATTGTTTTTCTCCTTTAGATAAATTATATTCTACTACTTTCTTCCTACAAGAATAGCTGAACCTGACAGCCCCATTAGTGTTGCTTCAATCGGGCTCATGAATCTACCTTTAGTTGTATCTATTAGTTTTACTTCATCATAGCCTAAATCACGCAGTTTCATGACAAACGATTGCATATCGCCATATTTCCATTTAGACATAATATCATGTATTGCAAAGCATCCACCCTTTTTAAGAGTACGAAGTGTTTCAAGAAGAATTGCCTGCCTGTCTCTGCTGGGAATATTATGATATACATAATTACTTGTTACTGCATCAAATGTCTCATCATCAAATAGCAGTTTTGTTGCATCACCATTTATGAAAGTTACGTTCTCTACGCCTTCTGCTTTAGCATTTCTCTCACAAAGATCTGCACTAAAGGAAGAATATTCTATTCCCCATCTATCAATTCCAATCATTTTAGCCTTGGGATTTCTCTTCGCACACGCAATGGTAAGCGCTCCACTTCCGCAACCTATGTCAAGTCCTTTGCCTCCATCAGGAATATCTATATATTGGGCGACACCTTCTATTATCTGCTTAGACA
>DFEN01000007.1 GCA_002368685.1 Lachnospiraceae bacterium UBA3801 | reverse complement strand
AGAAACGTCCCTATATACTCACTCAAGAGGTACCACAATGTTCAAAGTAAACAGCGACTATTTGAAACTACCAGGCAGCTATCTTTTTTCAAATATAGCTAAGAAGGTAAATGCATTTGCAGAAGCAAATCCAGACAAGAAGATCATCAGACTCGGAATTGGTGATGTAACTCAGCCGCTTTGCCCAGCTGTAATCAAGGCACTCCACTCTGCTGTAGATGAGATGGGAAATGTAGAAACATTTAAGGGCTATGCACCAGACCTGGGATATAGCTTTCTGAGAGATACAATAGTCGATAAAGTATATAAGGCACTTGGAGCTGATATAAGAGCTGACGAAGTCTTCATCAGTGATGGAGCTAAGTCCGATTCGGGAAATATCCAGGAGATATTCTCCAACGATGCTAAGATAGCAGTATGTGACCCGGTTTATCCGGTGTATGTTGATACTAACGTAATGGCAGGAAGAACAGGAACTTACGATTCAGCTACAGAGCTGTGGAGTGACGTTATATATATGCCATGTACAGCGGCAAATGGATATGCTCCAGAGTTACCAACGGAAGCACCAGATGTTATATATCTGTGTTTTCCAAATAATCCAACAGGAGCAACTATCACAAAGTCGCAGCTCCAGGAATGGGTAGACTACGCAAACAAAGTCGGAGCAGTTATTATATATGACGCAGCTTACGAAGCATATATATCAGAACCAGATGTGCCACACAGCATCTATGAATGTGAGGGCGCAAGAACCTGCGCAATAGAGATTAGATCCTTCTCTAAGAATGCAGGCTTCACAGGAACACGTCTTGGATACACAGTTATCCCTAAGGATATAAAGGACGAAGAAGGTAATACACTTAATGCACTCTGGGCAAGACGTCATGGAACTAAGTTTAACGGTGCTCCATATATTATCCAGAAGGCAGGCGAGGCAGTCTTCTCAGAAGAAGGTCAGAGAGAAACAAATGAACAGATAGCTTACTACATGAAGAATGCGAAGTATATCCTGGAAGGACTTAAGTCTGCGGGTTATACTGTGTCAGGTGGAGTTAACGCTCCATATATCTGGCTTAAAACTCCAGATAACATGACAAGCTGGGAATTCTTCGATTATCTTCTCGAGAATGCAAACGTAGTCGGAACGCCAGGTTCTGGCTTCGGCCCAAGTGGTGAAGGGCACTTCCGTCTAACAGCCTTTGGCAGTTATGAGAATACAGTAGAAGCTATTGATCGAATCAAGAAATTGTAGAATCGATTGTATCAAGAAGTTGTAATAATGAACGTATTGAGAAGTTAAAGAGATGTCATCCTGAACGACCGCAGGGAGTGAAGGATCTTAGATATTATGGGGGTAAAAAATATGAAAGTTGTGATTCTAGCCGGTGGTTACGGTACTCGAATCAGTGAGGAGAGTCACCTTAGACCAAAGCCAATGATTGAGATAGGCGGCAAGCCTATACTCTGGCACATAATGAAAGAATATTCGTATTATGGGTTCAACGAATTCGTCATATGTGCAGGATATAAACAGCATATAATCAAGGAGTGGTTTGCAAACTACTATCTGCATAATTCAGATATAACCTTCGATTTTTCAGACCACAACAAGATGATAGTACATAATAATGTAGCAGAACCATGGAAGGTTACTATTGTTGATACAGGAATCGATACCATGACTGGTGGTCGTATCAAGAGAATAAAGGACTATGTAGAAGACCAGACCTTTATGCTTACATACGGAGATGGCGTCTGCGATATCAATATGCAGGAGCTGCTTAAGTTCCACCAGAGTCATGGAAAGCTGGCAACTCTGACAGCTATTCGCTTAGGACAGAGATTTGGTGTCCTCGATATAGATGAAGACATGACCATCACAAGCTTCAGAGAGAAGGAAGATGTAGATGGTCAGAGATTCAATGGTGGATATATGGTTCTAGAACCAGGTATCTTCGACTACATAGAAGGCGATGAAACCTTCTTCGAAAAAGAACCACTTCGTGCTCTTGCGGCAGATGGCGAGCTCAAAGCTTATGAATTCAATGGCTTCTGGCAGTGCATGGATACAAAGAGAGAAATGGAATGGCTCAACGATGCTATCGAAAAGGGAGAAGCTCCTTGGATGGTATGGGACAGCGCTCGCTTTACGAAGTAAAGCGAACGTGCGCCATGGGGCGCATGCATTCTGCAAGCCGAAGGCGAAGCAGAATAAAAACTGCGTAGCAGTTTTTAAGTCTCCATAGGAGACTTGGCACCAAAGTTAAGTAAAGTAAGGTTGTTATTATGAATAGAAACGACTTACAATTCTACAACGAAAAAAGAGTCCTCATCACAGGACATACAGGCTTCAAGGGAAGCTGGCTCAGCCAGATTCTCGTGCTTGCCGGCGCCCAGGTAATCGGATACTCTTTGGAACCACCTACTGTACCCAGTCTTTTTAATGAGGCGAGAATAGCTGATAGAATCACTCATGTAATAGGCGATATAAGAGATAGAAAAAAGTTGATGGAGATTTTCACACAGTATCAGCCTGAGATAGTTTTCCACTTAGCGGCTCAGCCGATTGTAAGAGAGTCCTATAAGGATCCCGTTGGAACGTATGAAACCAACGTGATGGGAACTGTTAATATCTGCGAGGCAGTGAGACAAACTCCAAGTGTGAAGTCATTCCTCAACGTTACAACAGATAAAGTATATAAAAATAATGAGTGGTGCTGGGGTTATAGAGAGGACGAACCACTAGATGGATATGATCCATATTCCAATTCGAAGTCCTGTTCGGAACTTGTGACCCATAGCTACATCAACTCTTTCTACAAGGATATGGATGTTGCGGTATCTACAGCGAGAGCCGGTAACGTTATTGGCGGCGGAGACTACGCGCCGGATAGAATCATTCCTGACTGCGTAAGAGCTGCGGAAAAGGGTGAAGATATAGTTGTCCGTAATCCTTATTCAACCAGACCATATCAGCATGTACTTGAGCCTCTCAACGTATATCTGACAATAGCAAAAGAACAGTATTTGGACCATTCCAAGGCTGGTTTCTACAATGTTGGTCCGGATGAATCAGATTGCGTAACAACAGGCGATATAGTGGATAAGTTCTGTAATGTTTGGGGTGACGGTATAAAGTGGGTGAACAAACATGATGGTGGGCCTCATGAAGCGAACTTCCTTAAACTAGATTGTTCACTTGTAAAACAGACTTTTGGCTGGAAACCAGTTTGGAACATAGATAAAGCGATAGAGATGGTGGTCAAGTTCTCGAAGCGCAGACTATCAGAACCAGAAGCTATAACTGATGAGATGAATTCAGAGATAAGAGAATTCTTTGGTGAATAGATAATCAATATTATTGTCATTCTGAACGAAGTGAAGAATCTATTATTCTTATAGGAGATATACATGACCAACAGATGGAATAGTGAATCCGAAGCTCGAGAGGAAATCAAATCCCTCGTAGCTCAGTATTATAAAGAATTCAAGAAACCAGAACAGGATAAACCTTTTACAGAAGGCGACCGTGTCGCATATGCATCTCGTGTATATGATGAGAAGGAGATGATGTCCCTTACAGATGCAACACTTGACTTCTGGCTTACAACAGGACGCTTCTCTGACGAGTTTGAGAAGAACTTCGCGGAGTGGATAGGTGTTAAGTTTGCAAATCTAGCAAATAGTGGATCGTCTGCAAACCTTCTAGCATTTATGGCACTTACATCACCACTTCTTGGTGATAGGCAAGTAAAACAAGGCGACGAAGTAATTACTGTAGCTGCTGGTTTTCCTACAACAATAGCTCCGATTATTCAATATGGAGCGGTACCTGTTTTTGTAGATGTAAAGCTTCCAGAGTACAACATAGATCCAACGCTACTTGAGGAGGCGTTTTCGACTAAAACTAAAGCAGTTATGATTGCTCACACTTTGGGCAATCCATTTGATATAAAGGCAGTTAAGGACTTCTGTGATAAGAATAATCTGTGGCTCATTGAGGACAACTGTGATGCCCTCGGAACCAAGTACACTATCGATGGTGTGACCAAGTTCACAGGTACATGGGGTGATATAGGAACTAGCAGCTTCTATCCTCCACATCATATGACTATGGGCGAGGGTGGATGCGTATATACAGATAATCCGCTTCTCAACAAGATAGTGAAGAGCCTTCGCGACTGGGGCCGTGACTGTGTATGCCCATCAGGTAGAGATAATCTCTGCGGTCACAGATTCGATGGTCAGTTCGGTCAGCTTCCGGCGGGTTATGACCATAAGTATGTATATAGCCATTTAGGCTATAACCTTAAGGTTACAGATATGCAGGCAGCTGTTGGAGTGGAACAGTTAAAGAAGTTCCCAAGCTTTATCGAGAAGAGAAAGGCTAATTGGGCATATCTCCGAGAAGCGCTTTCGGACCTGGAAGACAAACTCATACTTCCAGAACCTACAGAGAATTCTGAACCATCATGGTTTGGCTTCCTGATCAGCGTTAAGCCTGAGTCAGGGCTAAACCGTAATGATGTAACAAGATATATAGAAGAACACAATATTCAGACTAGACTTCTCTTCAGTGGTAATATAATCCTGCATCCATGCTTCGATCAGTACCGAGATACAGATGCGTACCGCGTGGCAGGCCCACAAGATGTAACCAACTACATAATGAATAACTCCTTCTGGATTGGAGTATATCCAGGCATGACAGAAGAGAAGTTAGCATATATGAGCAAGATTATTCACGAATGTGTGAAATAATGAATAGATAGTATTGGTATGACTAGTATAAGCATCGGCGAAACGTTAACAAAGAGGCTTATCGAATGTTATAGAAACGTGTGTGCGTCAAGGTACACTATTGTGAGGTGAATGCTTAGGGGTTAACTGCTAGCTTACAATTTCATATGGATGTAACTAAATAATAAAAGTTACTAGAAACTATTGACAACATGGCTTTGCAAGGGTATATTGACTATAGGTAGTACCTAGCGGACATTCCTTCCGCGCTGAAATGGGAGCTTTAAAAGATGGGGACCCTACCATATAAAATAACTGGGGCCTATATAAAGATGGGGACCCTACCATATAAAATAACTGGGATCTATCAAAGACGGGAGCCCTACCGAGCAGAAGTGGATTTACAAGCTGTGTTGTTTATCAACACAGCTTTTTTATTGATTATTTGGAGGTTCATATGAATAGAATAAGATTATATTATATAGATATAAAGCTGGTAAGAGATTATCAAAAAGTTGATGATAATGTATTGTCTGTGTCTCCGCAGACGAATAAACAAAAAACCAAAACACAAACGAATGAAAAGTGGTGTAGATTTAGTAAAGATTATAGATAATACAAAGGATAATAATAATCAATACCCAATAATAGGTGTACTAAATATAAATAATATGATACCCATTAGTAATGAGTACATAAAACCGATAGATATAACAATATATAATGACGATAGTAAAGCAACGAAGAAATATAAGAGTCTTCTTAAAAAACAGATAGATTGGTGTCACAATAATCAAAATGTTATAATTAATAAAGCAGAAAAAGTCTATGATATAGTTACTATGACTCCTGATAAAAATAGAAGATTAGTAAAAAGATCAGTCGATTTCAAAAAATTAGAAAAAATCCTAGAGAGGAAACTACAATCTCTAGATAAAGAATAAAAAGAGAAAGATATGGAAAACGTAATAATCACCGGTGCTACAGGAATGATAGGTTCCCATGTAGCGAAGATACTTATAGACAACGGAATAAATGTAACGGCTATCATCCGCCCAATGTCTGAGAAGATAGGTAACCTGAAGGATGCCCACGATATTTCTGAACAGGACGGAAAGGGACGACTTCAGTTGGTTGAGTGCAGTATAGACGAGCTGCCATCTCTTAGAGATAAGCTTGGCTGGGAACACGACACCTTCTTCCACTTTGCGTGGGGACATACATATGGCCCAGGAAAGTACGATGCTGCCAAGCAGGAAGCTAACATCAAAGCAACCATAGATGCAGTTCACTTGGCATATGAGAGCGGTTGCAAAACCTTCGTAGGCTGCGGATCTCACGACGAGTTCGGAATCATCAGCGGCAAGCTGTCCGACGAACTTCCAAAGGATCCAATATCTGGCTATGGCATCGCAAAGCTTGCGGCCAATAGACTTTCAGCACTCGAATGCCGCAACCTGGGAATGAGACACTGCTGGGGACGGGTACTCAGCTGCTATGGTCCAGGTGACAATGATAAAACCATGGTAATGACTGCTGTCAAAACGATGCTTCGTGGCGATAAAATGCAATTCACACCGGCAGAGCAGATATGGGACTATCTATATGTAGAAGACTGTGCTAAAGCGTTCATTGCAATAGCAGAAAAAGGAATAGATCAGAAGAGTTATATCATCGGATCAGGCGAGCAACGCCTCCTTCGAGAATACATATATGCCATCAGAGATGCGATAGATCCAAACCTTGAAGTGGGTATAGGAGAACGTGACTACGATCCTAACCAGGTCATGCTTCTCTCGGCAGACATCAATGAACTGACGGCAGACACAGGCTTCGTTCCTGAAACTAGCTTTGAGGACGGAATTAGAAAAACAATCGAATCAGTTAGACTAAGTCTGGAAAATCAAGACGAGCTAACTAGCATATAAAGAATTTTATTTAGTGAGTATATAGGGACGGTTCTTATTTACTCACTTTGGAAAAGGAAAGTAATAACTAAAAAAATCAAAAAAGTGAGTAAATAAGAACCGTCCCTATATACTCACTCACACAAGGAGAATAGAAATGGGTAAAATAACAGTAGAAGACTGCGTAGTAGACGGAGTAGCAATAGAAGGACTCAAGGTCATCACACCAACAGTATTCGGTGATGATAGAGGATACTTCATGGAGACATATAATGAGAACGATATGAAGGCAGCGGGTATGGATTATGTATTCGTACAGGACAATCAGAGTGCTTCTAAGAAGGGTGTACTCAGAGGACTTCACTTCCAGAAGGAATTCCCACAGGATAAGCTCGTAAGAGTAGTAAATGGTGAAGTATTCGATGTAGCCGTAGACCTCAGACCAGGTAGTGCTACCTTCGGTAAGTGGTACGGTGTGCTTCTCTCAGCAGAGAATAAGAAGCAGTTTATGATACCTAAGAACTTCGCACATGGCTTCATCGTGCTTTCAGACTACGCAGAGTTCTGCTACAAGTGTACAGACTTCTATCATCCAAACGATGAGGGCGGACTTCTCTGGAAGGACCCAGAAATCGGAGTAGAGTGGCCTATGCCAGAAGGTATGACAGAGGCTGACCTTACACTTTCAGATAAGGATCAGAAGTGGAGCGGGATCGCCGCATACAAGGCAGAAAGAGGACTATAATTAGCCTTATGAATAATACAAACGCAAAAAAGAATACCTCGATTCCAGTCCAACTGATCAAGAACCGCAAGATGGCTCTGACGCTCGCAAAGAATGATTTTAAGACCAAATATGCAGGTTCATACCTCGGAATCCTCTGGGCCTTCATACAGCCAGTAGTAACCATACTGGTATACTGGTTTATCTTCTCGGTGGGATTCAGAACTGGTCGAACAGGAGAACATCCATACGTACTAGTGATTGTAACTGGTCTCGTTCCATGGTTCTTCTTCTCAGACGGACTAAATGGTGGAACCAATGCACTAATTGACTACAATTACCTCGTAAAGAAGGTGGTTTTCAACATAGACATCCTTCCATTCGTGAAGGTACTGTCAGCCTTCTTCGTGCATCTCTTCTTCATAGCGGTTGCACTAGTGTTATGTGCGTGCATGGGCTATCCGCCAACTCTATATACTTTGCAACTGGTTTATTATATACTATGTAACATGGTTCTGGTTCTCGGTATCACATACTTGACCTCAGCTATCATAGTCTTCTTCAGAGATCTAGGCCAGTTTATCAACGTATTTGTACTTCAGATAGGTATCTGGGTAACCCCTATTATGTGGGATGCGAAGACAATGCTGCCACCATCCCTATATAGAATATTCAAGCTGAACCCAGTCTATTACATAGTCTGTGGCTTCAGAGACAGCATTCTAAACCACAAATGGCTGTGGGAAGATGGAACTCTTAAATGGACCATATACTTCTGGATATTCACACTACTTATGTTCTGTATAGGCGTACGAATCTTCAGAAAACTAAAGGTTCACTTCGCGGATGTCCTATAGATGTCACGAAAACGAAATGTCATCCTGAGCGAAGCGAAGGATTTTACACAAGGATAAAACCATGTCAAACGATATAGCCATCAGAGTAGATGATGTAACAAAAATATATAAGCTATATGAAAGAAACAGAGACCGTCTAAGAGACTCCCTTGGACTCACCAGAAAGCCTAGGTATAAGGAACACTACGCCCTTCATAACATTAGCTTCGACGTGCACAAGGGTGAATGTATTGGTATAATAGGAACCAATGGAGCCGGCAAGTCCACTATACTGAAGATTATTACAGGTGTACTTGCTCCTTCCTCTGGAAAGGTAGAAATAGACGGTAGAATCTCTGCGCTCCTCGAACTTGGAGCAGGCTTCAACATGGAATATACAGGTATCGAAAATGTATACCTCAACGGAACCATGATAGGCTTCACGAAGGAAGAGATAGACGCTAAACTCGACAGTATACTTGAGTTTGCAGATATCGGAGACTTCGTAAATCAACCAGTTAAGACCTATTCATCGGGTATGTTCGTAAGACTTGCCTTTGCAGTAGCAATAAATATAGATCCAGAGATACTGATAGTAGATGAGGCACTTTCAGTAGGTGATGTCTTCTTCCAGGCTAAATGCTTTAAGAAGTTTGAAGAATTTAAAGAGAATGGCAAGACCATCCTCTTCGTAAGCCACGACCTCGGAAGTATCAGAAAATACTGCGATAGAGCTATTCTTCTAGATAAAGGTAGAATGATAGGTGATGATGAACCACCTAAGATTATAGACCTGTATAAGAAAGCGCTTGTAGGACAGTTAGATGATGAGGGATCAGACAATATTCCTGTAAAGAACGCAGATAATAGCGCTTCTGAACATACTTGGAAAGAATCATTAGTGGCTAATCCTTCGCTTGAAGAATATGGCGATAAAGAAATCGAAATTATCGATTACGCTATCATTGATGAGTCGGGTAACTGTGGAAATACTATTTCTAAGGGCGAACTCTTTGAAATCAAGATAAAAATTAGAGCGAATGAGATGATTCAGTCGCCAATAGTTGCGTTCACTATTAAAGATCTAAAAGGGACCGACATAACAGGAACTAATACTACCTACGAGGGAATAGATATGGGAGTATTAAATCCTGGTGATGAAAGAACTGTAACATTTAGACAGCAGATGAATCTTCAGGGACGACAGTATCTGGTGTCGTTTGGTTGTACTAGATTTAATGGAAATGAGTTTAAGGTTTGTCATAGATTATATGACGCTATAAATATTGAAGTTATATCAGATAAGAATACTGAAGGCTTCTATGATATGAATTCAAAAGTAACGATAGAGTGACAACAGCTATTTAGTTTAATGTCATCCTGAACGAAGTGAAGGATCTTAATAAATGGAAGAGTACATCGAAAAAGTAAAACTGAATCTCGACTTCTATAAAGGGACAGATACCTACAGTGATGGAGACATCGAGGAACAACTCCTAGAGACAGTGAAAAGTGGAACTGATCTAGAAGAATTCCTAACCAAGGAAAATGACTGGACGTTCCTATATCACTTCTCAAAAATCCGTCACAATATTCTAGAATGGTATGACTTCGGAGAAGGCAAGAGTCTGCTTGAGATAGGAGCGGGATGTGGAGCGATATCTGGTCTCTTCTGTGAGAAGGTAGATAGGGTTGTTGCTATAGATCTTTCAAAGAGAAGATCAAGTATAAATGCTTATCGCAATCAGACTCATGACAATCTTGAAATAATAGTTGGAAACTTTCAGGATATAGAGACAGATGAGAAGTTCGACTATGTAACCCTGATAGGAGTTCTTGAATATTCTATCTACTATATAGGAAGTGAAGATCCCTTCCGTGACATGCTCAGAAAAGCTAAGAGCTACCTTAAACCTGGTGGTAAGCTGATAATAGCCATAGAAAACAAATACGGAATAAAGTATTGGGCAGGTGCTACAGAAGATCATACCGGAGGCTTCTTCGATGGAATTGAAGGATATGATGGAGTTGATAGAGTCAGAACCTTCTCCAGACATGGACTCGAGAAACTGATTAAAGAATCTGGATTTACCAATACAGAGTTCTACTATCCAGTTCCAGACTACAAGATGCCGATTGAGATATACTCCGAAGAAAGACTTCCAAAGAAGGGAAGTATCAAGACTCAATCTCCAGCATATGATAGAAACAGAATAGAGCTATTCAGCGAAGCGAAAGCCTTAGACTCCATATGCGAGGAAGGGCTCTTCGAAGAATTTGCAAATTCGTTCTTGGTTATATGCGGTTAATTGATTTGCGTTAGAGAAACAAGTGATATTTATTAACTATATTATAAAAATAGGATAAAGGTATGGAAACAAGCGTAAAAGAAAAAAAGTTTTTTAAACATTGGCAAATAGTTGCAATCTTTATTTTTATATATGACATAATAGTGGTTAATCTATCTTATGGCATTACTTTACTTATAAGATTTGATTTTCACTATTCATTAATACCTAAGCATTATATTAATGCTTGGAAGGAATTCGTGCCTTATTATACTGTTTTTTGTATAATAGTTTTCTTGTTACTGAAACTTTATAACAGCGTATGGAGATTTGCTAGTTTCTCGGAGTTTGAGAGAATTTTCCTTAGTAGCGTCATTACTGGTACATTCCATATAGTTTGTATCACTATTTTTGTGTTAAGAATGCCACTTACATATTATGTATTTGGAACATTGCTACAGTTTATTGCTGTTTTTGGAATAAGATTTTCTTATAGATTTTTCCTTATGATTAGGAAAAAAAGTGATGTAAAATCTCGAATACTTCTTATTGGTGCTGGAAGCGCTGGACAAATGATTCTAAGGGATGTAAATAAGGCTCCAGAAATAAATGGAAAAGTTGTCTGCATCATAGATGACAATCCAAATAAATGGCATAGATATATAGACGGTGTTCCAATTGTTGGTGGAAGAGATTCCATCATGGAATGTGTTAAAGAATATAAAGTTGATAAGATATTCCTGGCTATTCCTAGTGCTAGTGCGGAAGCCAGAAGAGATATGCTGAGTATCTGTAAAGAAACAGGATGTGAGCTTAAGAATCTTCCAGGTATGTACCAATTCGCTTTGGGACAAGTCAGCATCAGCAAGATGAAAAAGGTGTCGGTAGAAGACTTACTGGGTCGTGATCCGATTAAAACAGATCTTACTGAAGTTTTCGAATTCATCAATGGCAAAGTGGTTCTAGTAACTGGCGGTGGTGGTTCTATAGGATCAGAACTTTGCAGACAGGTAGCCGCGCATAATCCTAAAAAGCTCATTATATTTGACGTGTATGAAAACAATGCTTATAATATACAACTTGAACTAAAAAATAAATATCCTGAGCTTGATTTGGAAGTACTTATAGGTTCTGTTCGTGATAGCAGACGTATGTTTCAGGTTTTCGAGGAGTATCATCCTCAGATCGTATATCATGCAGCCGCACATAAACATGTTCCCCTTATGGAAGACAGTCCAAATGAAGCGATAAAAAATAACGCTATAGGAACCTATAAAACAGCTTATGCAGCTATGACTCATAATTGTGAGAGATTTGTTCTTATTAGTACTGATAAGGCTGTTAATCCTACAAATATAATGGGCGCTAGTAAGAGGCTCTGTGAGATGATCATTCAGTCCTTTGATGCAAAAATCAAAGAAGGAAAAGCTAATGAGCTTCCTCAGCTGTTTACTCATGAGGGAGTTGAAAACGCAGATAAAGATGGTTCAGGAAATGTGTTTAAAGACATTAAGACTGAATTTGTTGCAGTTAGATTCGGAAATGTTCTAGGAAGTAATGGTTCTGTTATTCCAGTTTTTAGAAAACAGATAGAAGAGGGTGGACCAGTAACTGTTACTCACCCAGATATAATTAGATACTTTATGACTATCCCTGAAGCTGTTAGCCTTGTTCTTCAAGCGGGTACATATGCACATGGCGGAGAAATCTTTGTACTTGATATGGGTTCACCGGTTAAGATCGTTGATTTGGCACGTAACATGATCAAGCTTTCAGGTTACAAGCCAGATGTCGATATTAAGATTGAGTATACGGGTCTTCGTCCTGGTGAAAAACTGTACGAAGAGAAACTGATGGCAGAAGAAGGGCTGCAGAAGACCGATAATGACCTGATTCACATCGGTCACCCAGTTGTATTTGATGCAGATGTATTTTTGGAAGAGCTAAAGGATCTGATGGAAGATGCTTATAAAAACCGGCGGGATATTAAGGACAGGGTACAGAGGATCGTCAGTACTTATCACCCCGCAAATGAGAAACAGGAAGCTAAAAGTCATTAAAACAGTTTGGGTTAGAATACAGGA
>DFEN01000173.1 GCA_002368685.1 Lachnospiraceae bacterium UBA3801 | reverse complement strand
CAAATGCTTATGAGGATATGAGAATTCTTTTATTTGAAAAGCTTGAGGATATGTATAGTGATTCTGTATCCAAGAAGCTCGATATTATAATTGTCAGCAGCACCTGTGGAGGAACAGGAAGTGGAATCCTGGCAGATGTTACTTACAATATCAAGGCTTATGCGAAGTCAAGAAAGTGGGAGAATGTAAGAGTTGGTGGATGTCTTCTTATGCCGGATACACTCTTTGCTAACAGATCCATCTATGAGGATGACGAGCTGAGAACACTCCTTCTTGCAAATGGTCAGGCTACTATGCTTGAGGTTTCCGACTACATTCAGGCGAAGTATGAAGGAAGAAATTATGTATTTGAAAGCACCTCTCATAGACTTAGTATGAGTGATAATATATTTGATAGCTGTATGCTGGTTTCCGGAAAGAAGGATGAGCAGGGTTACATTCCTGATGGAATAATCTTCAGTGATGTTGCTTACTTCTTATACAAGCTGGCACATAACAAGTATATAGACGACGCGGATGAAAACGGAGAGCGTAAGCTTCTCAGAGATTCCTTCTTTGAGAGAAGTAAGCTGGGATATTTCAAGGTCGTTAATGAAGCAGATTACAAGATTCCTATCAAGGAAATAGAGAATATAGTTGAGCATTCTGTATTTACAGAGGCTTATTCAAGAATGAACAGGATTCCTGAAAAGGATGAAAAGATGCAGGCTGATATACAGAGCATTTTCGGTGAAATCAAAACCTTTATGGAAGGTGCTCCTGGAGATGAAATTGATCTGTCTGTAAATGGTCTTATTAAGACTGGTCAGTTCCCTGCTCCTGCTTATAAGGATATCAAGAAGAGAACGGATAGACTCAGTACTATGCTTCCACGGGCACTTGATTCTGTTAAAACAGACATTCCTGTTATCGCTAAGTCACTTCGTATCAAGATGTCTCAGATGCTTGATTCTAATATAGAGAAGTACATGAGAGAGTATGGTCCATTTATTACCATGCGTATCATTGGTGCTGCCGGAATCGGTGGATGTGAGAAGGATGAGAATATGGTTGCAGAGGTTAAGGCTCTGGAAGACACGCTTTCAAAATATACTCCATCGGACGATTATGAAGGTATCATCAACTCTATCCTTGGAATCGTTAAAAAGAGGCTTTTCGCATTTCCTTCTGCTAAGCGTGAAACCGAAAATGGTTATCACGAAGCGTGCATCAAGAGTGCACTTGCCCAGGAGAGAAACATGCTCATGGCTGAGCTGAATTCACAGGATGTATTTGGTGATATCATTAGACAGCTTCGTCAGAGGGCAGAACAGCTGAGTGATACATTTTCACAATTTGGACAGGATCTGGTAAATGCTGTTGAGGATCTGGCTATTCAGGGCAGAAGAGTAGTTGATTTCACTCTGACTGATGCTAAGAGACATGAATTTCTCCCAACAGATTATGTGACAGAGGACAGAATAGAGCAGTTCAGAACCGGACTTATCAATATGATGGTAAATCACGAGGCTGATATAAATAGTGATAAGGTTGTTCCTGTTGCTGATGAAATGGAGCATGTATACAGGAACTTCCTGCTAGGGCTTGGTGTATATCCTAATGAGAAGGTTATTGCTGCAGCATTTGCAGAGAATCAGCCGTCTATGCAGGATATGAATGCTATGTTCGTGTCCTTTGATAGCGAGGTTCGTAGAGAAGTTCTCAAGACTGCTGCAAAAGCATTTGTATCAAATGCAATGGAGAAAACAGCGAAGAAACAGCTGTGTATAATGAAGGATGGATTCCAGGATAAGGTTATGAGTCAAAGATATATATCACTTCCTGATTCGATGCCACATTTCTCCTCCGCTATGAAGGAGATTCTGACGGATGCGCCTTATAATGAATCAGCTGATTCTATGACAACAAATATTGGTGAACAGGTTATCACCACAGATGATTTCTATTCAGGTGTACGTGTAAATATGCTGGAGTGTGCAACTGAAATGGAGACAGCTTATGGTCAGGTAGTATCCCGTGGTACTTATATGGGACTTCATACCTATGATTATAAATAAGAACAGAAAGGGGTTACATTACATGGAAAAGGAAGAAGTAAGACAGTCGCTCAAGGCTCTAGTGGAAGAAGTCATGCCGGAGCTTGAGGATGTATCAATGGATGCGGAAATAACAAGTGAGTATGGTGTTAATTCTGTTTCGATTATCAGATTAATTGTAGCTGCAGAGGAGAAATTTGGGGTTAAGTTTTCAGACTATGAGCTGAGTCTGGAAGACTATAAAACATTTGATGATCTGGCAGCTGTAATTAAGGCTAAACTGGATAAGGTAGACTAAGGAGGGGTGACAAAATGGCTAAGAAGAGATTACCGGTAACAAAGAATCCGCTTATAACATCATGGCAGTGGCATGCCACACTTTTTTCTATTCTTTCAGAGGATGATAATGCCAAGAAATGGATATTCAGTAACTACATTCAGCTAAGATGCTACAACATTGAAGAAATCTTCACGGGAGACGAGATGCTTCTTGCAGATATGATGCCAGGTAGCAGTTCTCTCAAAGAATGCCCATATCTGATTACTTCCCTTATGACTAAGGAACAGATTCAAAGCTATTGCGGAGATATAGTTGATTTCATTATCAAGACTATCGACCTTGGCGGATATGTATATGGAGTATTCGATGAGGCTAAGATACTGAGTGATGTAGAGGTTGATTATAAGTTCCCTCACGAGCTGTTCATCTATGGATACGACCTGGAAGGAGAAGGCTTCTATTGTGGAGACTTCACATTTAAGGATAAGTATGCACATAACAAGCTCTCCTTTGAGGATGTTCGTAAGGGCTATAACGTTATAACTGCTGCAGAGGATCATATGTTTAAGGATGATTACAAGGGCACAAGAGGTCTATATGTAATCTTCAAGAATACTGATACCTGCTACTATGATGTAGATACAACTCTTATAAGAGATACACTTCGTGAATATCTGAACTCACAGGATACAAAGAATCATTTCCGTATGATGAGAAACCGCTTCAATGATACAACCTTCGGTGTTGAGGTATATGATACAGCACTTGAAAGAGTGATGAAGCAGATGCAGTCAGAGGAACCTGATTTTGATATCAGAGCTTTACATGTAATGTATGATCATAAGGTACTGATGCTTGAACGAATCAAGTATCTTATGGCAAATGGATATCTGAATTATGATGCTGATCTTATCGAATCTTACCAGGATGTAGTTAAGAACATGCAGGCAGCTCGTAATCTTCTTATCAAGATATCTATCAACGAGGATGTCACAGAGGCATCAAGATTTAAGGACTACTTCCAAATCGCAAAGGAGAAGGAGGTAGCTGTCCTCCTGGAAGTGCTCTCAAGACTTGATCAGAGAGCGAAGTAACATATTGTTTTTAAGAATAGGTAAGGCGTCAATCCCCCGATGGATTGGCGCCTTATTTTTCTGTCAGCTGGCGTGAAATGGTGCGTGTTTTTTGGTCATCTTAAGTGGAACGAAGGATCTTAAAAAAAAGTGATTAAAGTTCACTAACTAAAGTATGTTATAACTTATAAAGATTAAGAAAAATAGCGGCTTTTCGCTGTTCACATTCACTTTTATTTGTGTTATTATTTTATTTAGCTTTTTGCGCCTTTTTGTGTGCTTTTTACATAAATCTGGCACATAATGGGGCGTGTCTAGAACTCTGATAATTAGGAGTTCAGAAAGAAATATTTTAGGAGGAATCGCAAAAATGGCAAGATTCAAAAAGACCATGGATGGTAATGAAGCTGCTGCTCATGCATCGTATATCTTTACTGATTGTGCAGCTATCTATCCTATCACTCCATCATCACCAATGGCTGAGCATACTGATGAATGGGCAACTGCCGGAAGAAAGAATATCTTCGGCAACACAGTTAAAATCTTAGAGATGGAATCTGAGGCAGGAGCTGCCGGTACAGTACACGGCTCACTTGTTGCAGGTGCCATGACATCTACTTACACAGCTTCACAGGGACTTCTTCTTATGATCCCT
>DFEN01000147.1:3862-8448 GCA_002368685.1 Lachnospiraceae bacterium UBA3801 | reverse complement strand
CAGGAACTAAGGGTAAGACAACTACCTCATATATGGTTAGAGAAATGCTGGAGCTGGCAGGAATTAGTACAGGTCTTGTAGGTACTATCGAAATCCTCGATGGCAAAACAAGTACACCAGCTGCAAATACAACTCCTGAATCTATAGTTCTACACAAGAAGCTGAGAGACATGGTAACAAATGGTTGTGAGGCAGTTGTTATGGAAGTTTCCTCTCAGGGACTTATGCTTGATAGAGTGGCAGGCGTAGACTTCGATTATGGTATCTTCACAAATCTTTCTCCAGATCATATAGGACCAGATGAACATACGGATTTTGATAATTATAGGGAGTGCAAGAAGAAGCTCTTCTCACTTTGCAAAACTGGAATCTATAATCTAGATGATGAGCAGAGTGAATATATGATGGAGGGCAGTACCGCCGAACCGATTACATTTGGCAAGAATGAAGATGCTGATTATATAGCTAGAGGACACAAGCTCTACCGCGAAAAGGGTATTCTTGGAATAGAATATACTCTTGATGGGACTCTTGAGGGAGACGTAAGAGTTGATCTTCCGGGCGACTTCAGTATATATAATTCGCTGGCTGCCATCGTTGTTGCAGATTGCCTGGGCGTAAGCTTTGACGAAATAAGAGAGATACTTGAGAAGATAAAGGTTAGAGGAAGAGTTGAGATGATTCCTATATCTGACAGCTTTACACTTATGATCGATTATGCTCATAACGGAATGTCTCTGGAGTCGCTGCTAAATGCGATAAAAGAATATAATCCTAAGAGAATAGTTACCCTTTTCGGATGTGGTGGAAATAGATCAAAGGCTAGAAGATATGAGATGGGAGAGGTTTCAGGTAGACTTGCAGACTTCTCAATAATTACAAGTGATAATCCTAGAAATGAGGAACCACAGGCTATACTTGATGATATCAAGTCAGCGATTGATAAGACGGGTGGAAAGTATATAGATATTATTGACCGTAAGGAAGCTATCAGATATGCAATAATGCACGCTGAGGAAGGTGACATTATTATACTTGCTGGAAAAGGTCACGAGGATTATCAGGAGATTCGTGGTGAGAAGCACCACATGGATGAAAGAGATTTGATTAAAGAGATTTTGGAGGAAGAAGATGTCAGTCAAATATGCGGATATAATAATAGATATTTCGCAGACTAATGTAGACAGACCTTTCAGATATAGAATACCCGATGAATTGTTGGGAGATATAAATATTGGTTCAGTAGTTAAGGTTCCATTTGGAAATGGTAATAGAGTTCGTACTGGATATGTAATAGGCTTTGCGGATGAAGCAAACTTCGATGAGAGTAAGATAAAAGATATAAAGGAAGTTGCCAAGAATTCCCTGAGCGTTGAGAGTAAGCTGATCAAGCTTGCACAGTGGATGAGAGACACCTATGGATGTACAATGATAAGTGCTCTCATGACTGTTATGCCGGTTAAGGAAAAGGTCAGACAGCGTAAAACTGATATAGATATACATGACCAGATTCCTGAGTTTCAGCCTATAGAACAGCTCGAGAGTCAGCAACAGGAAATAATTGATGATTTCATAAAAGAACTTGATAGAAATGTTGTAAGTGAAAATGCTGAAGAGACTGCTTCGGAATCTGAGGAATCAGAGCTTACTCCCGAGGCGTACCTGCTTCATGGTATAACAGGAAGTGGTAAAACAGAAGTTTACATAAAAATGGCGGAAGAGGTCATTAAGAGAGGACAGGATGTAATAGTTCTCGTTCCCGAAATAGCCCTGACATATCAAACAGTAGCCAGATTCAGCAGCTATTTCCAGGATAGTATATGTATCCTGAATTCACAGCTCAGCAAGGGCGAAAAATACCGTGAATTCATGAAAGCCCATGATGGTGAAACTCATATAATGATAGGACCTAGATCGGCGCTATTTGCACCCTTTCAGAATCTTGGTCTCATTATAATAGATGAGGAACATGATACTTCCTATAAAAGCGAGAAGACCCCTAAGTATCACGCCAGAGAGGTGGCAATCCAGAGAGGTAGACTCGAAGGTGCTAAGGTTGTTCTTGGTTCGGCTACTCCAAGTATAGGAAGCTACTATAAGGCTGAGAAGGGCGAGTATAAGCTATATAGCCTGACTGAACGAGTTAAGGGCTCTACAGTTCCTGATGTTGAGGTAGTAGACCTAAGAGAAGAGCTGAGAAAGGGCAATAGAGGCATTCTGTCGAAGTCGCTCTATGAGAAGCTGGATGCGGCATTTAAGAGAAATGAACAGGCTATGCTCTTCATAAATCGTAGAGGTGTGAGTTCCTTTGTATCTTGCAGAAGCTGCGGAGAGGTTATCAAATGCCCTAATTGCGATGTGTCGCTATCGCTTCATGGTAGAAGTCAGATGCTTTGTCATTATTGTGGCTACAAAATGATGATGCCTGGCAGTTGTCCTAAGTGCAAATCCAACATGATTGGTGGATATGGAATAGGAACGGAGAGTCTAGAGGAGCAGGTGAAGAGGTATTTCCCTGACATAAGAACTCTTAGAATGGATAAGGATACGACCTCTAGAAAAGGTAGTCATGGCGAAATAATAAGGAAGTTTAGAGAAGGTGAGGCAGACCTGCTGATCGGAACTCAGATGATCGTGAAGGGACACGATTTTCCTAGAGTAACAGTAGTAGGAAATATCCTGGCGGATCTAAGCCTATTTGATGGAGATTATGAATCGTCTGAGAGGACATTTGACCTCTTAACACAGGCGGCTGGACGCGCAGGAAGAGATGAACTGCCAGGACAGGTGGTTATACAGACCTATCAACCTGAGCATTATGCGATAGATGCTGCGGCTAAACAGGATTACAAGTCCTTCTATGAATATGAGATGTCCTATAGAAGACTATTGCATTATCCACCTGTATATGAGCTGATGTGTGTATGTTTATCTTCGGAAAACGAGGCTATGTTGATTCAGGTTTCTGAGGAACTTGCTAAGGCAGTTCACAAGCTTGGTGATGAGGATATAGATATAATAGGACCTTCAGAGGCTTATATATACAGAATTAATAATGTATATAGGAGAGTCATCTACATTAAGTCTGAATTCTATGTTAAGCTAACAGAGGTTGCAGGTATTATTCAGAAGATATTCATTGAACAGACCGAGAATGCTGGCGATATAGATATACAATTTGATTTTAATCCAATGAGAATTATATAGAATTGAAGTAAAAAAAAAGAAAGAGTTCTGCGCCCTCTGTTTCCAACAGTGGGTGGAACTCATCTTTAATTGAATAATATCATATATTGTACAAATGTCAATATTATTATCTCTTTAAAACTATTAATTCTTTTTCTTTGGTAATGATATATAGTTTTCTGGAGGATTATTAAGTTTTGAAGTATTTATTAGTCCACTCATAGGAGTGATTTTACTACAATTGAAAACGTGATACAAATATAATTTACATGATAATAAAACTTGTGATAAAAGGAGGTTGTGATGGCAATCAGAAATATTAGAGAAGACGGTGATGAGGTACTCAGAAAAGTCTGTAAACCTGTTACACAGATGACAGACAGACTATCTACACTCATTGACGATATGTTTGATACAATGTATGAAGCAAATGGTGTAGGACTGGCAGCACCACAGGTTGGAGTTCTCAGAAGAATCGTTGTAATAGATATCGGAGAGGGCGAACCTTTAGTACTTATCAATCCAGTAATAGTAGAGTCAGACGGAGAGCAGGTGGGCGCAGAAGGATGCCTTAGTCTTCCGGGACTACAAGGCGAGGTTGCCAGACCACAACACGTTATATGCAAGGCTCTTGATAGAGATATGAAGGAGATAACTGTAGAGGGTGAAGATCTACTCGCCAGAGCCATCTGCCATGAGCTAGATCACCTGGATGGAATCCTTTATAAGGACCTTGCAATTGATGGTTTGTACAAAGTAGAACCAGTGTCGGAAGATTAGGAAGACATTGAGTGTATGATAATAAAGTCTTAAAAAATTGGAATAATGTCATTCTGAGAGCAAAGCTCGAAGAAGCGCATTATCTTTGACAGTAAGAGGAATAATATGAGAGTAGTATACATGGGCACCCCTGACTTCGCGGTGCTACCACTTAGAAAAATACATGAGGCTGGTCACGAGATAGTTGGCGTATATACACAGCCAGATAAACCTAAGGGAAGAAGTAAGAAGCTAGTACCACCAGATGTTAAGGTGGCAGCAATGGAACTAGGACTAGATATATATCAGCCAGAAAAACTTAGAGAGGCTACAGTTGTTGAAGAACTCCGTGACCTTAATCCTGATATAATAGTAGTAGCTGCTTATGGGCAGATTCTCTCAGAGGATGTTCTGAACATTCCTAAGTACGGCTGCATCAATATACATGCATCGTTACTTCCTAAATACCGCGGTGCATCACCTATCGAAGCTTGTATAATAAATGGTGATGAGATAACTGGCGTAACTATTATGTATATGGCTAAGGGACTGGATACAGGAGATATTATTAGTCAGGCTGAATGTCCTGTTGGTTTACATAACACAGAAACACTTACAGCTGAATTATCAAAGCTGGGAGC
>DFEN01000147.1:0-3799 GCA_002368685.1 Lachnospiraceae bacterium UBA3801 | reverse complement strand
GATCTTGTTGTTAAAACTATGGCTGATATTGAAGCAGGTACAGCAGATAGGATTCCTCAAAAGGAGGAGGATAGCTGCTACTCAGGTAAGCTCGATAAAGCAATGGGAATAATAGATTGGAATAAGCCTGCAGTTGAAATAGAAAGACTTGTAAGAGGACTATATCCATGGCCATGCGCATTTATGACACTCGGAGATAAGAACCTCAAGCTTATAGAATCCGAGGTTGTTGATGTGCTGGATGACACGGTTTCTGTAGGTAAGGTATGCGAAGTAACAAAGAAGTATTTCGTTATTAAATGCGGTGAGAAGGGACTCAAGATAAAGAAGCTTCAGCCAGAGGGCAAGAAGCCTATGGACACAGTCGCATTTTTAAATGGTTATAAAGTGGTTGTAGGACAGTAAACAAATGGATACAAGAAAATTCTCTTTTGATATATTAAAGAAAATAGAATCTGAAGATGTATTTGTAGGCGAAGTGCTGGATATGGCGCTTCGCCATTTGCAGTTTAATGATAAAAGAGATAGAGCCTTTATAACCAGACTTGTAGAAGGAACTGTTGAGAGGAAAATATCCCTCGATTTTCTTATTGATAAGTTTTCGAAGAATGCTCCTGATGTGAACGCAAGGATAATTCTTCGAATGGGAATCTATCAGATCAAATATATGGAATCGGTCCCTGATAGAGCTGCAATTGACGAATCCGTGAAACTTGTAAAAACCATTGGACTAAGCGGAAGAGAAGGGTACGTAAATGCTGTCCTGCGTAAGGTAGCGGCACTCAAAGAAGAAAAGAAACTGGATAGCCTGCTCGTTAGTAGAATGGATGTTAGATATTCCACTCCACAGTGGCTATGTAATCTGTTTGTAAAAGTATATGGAAAGGATAATGCTAAGTTAATCCTGGAAGATCAATTTACTGAGCATGATACAGTCATTAGGATAAATTCCTTAAAGACAAATAAACAAGAATTAAAGAAGCTGTTCGAAGATAAGGGGATAACTGTTAAGGACGGTATCCTTTCTGATAGATGTCTTCGTATCAGTGGCTATGATTCAATCAGACGACTTCCGGGATATAAAGAGGGACTATTTGTGGTTCAGGATGAAACCTCGGTATATACCGTTGAACACGCTGGTATAAAGCCGGGTGATAAGATACTTGATATGTGTGCATCTCCAGGTGGTAAGAGTATGTTGGCGTATGAACTGTCATGCGATGCAGACAAGGTTGGAACAATAGTTTCTCGAGATATTTCTGAAAACAAGATTAGCCTTATTATAGAAAATGCGGATAGACTGAATATACCTGAACGGTTTGTTGATGAAGCTAATTTGGAGAAATATCAACCAGGGGTTAACGTTGAAATATTTGATGCAACAGAACTTGATGAGGACATTTTAAAATTCACAGAATCAGAAAGATTTGATGTGGTTATTGTGGACGTCCCATGCTCAGGTTTTGGAATAATTGGACGTAAGAACGACATAAAGTATCATGTCACACCAGAATCATTAAGTAGTCTTGCAGAACAAGGACTTACAATACTACGTAATGCTTCTAAGTATGTGAAGAAGGGCGGTCACATATGCTTCTCGACCTGTACGATTAATCCTACAGAAAATGGTCATGTGGTTAGAGCGTTCTTAGAAGATAGTAATGATTTTTCAATCATTGAGGAAAGAACATTTATCCAAGGAATAGATGGTAGTGATGGTTTCTATTATTGTGTAATAACTAGATAGAAGCAAGAGGGGAAAACTAATATGGAAAATATTGCACTTGTTGTATTAGTCTTCGTTGGCATAATTGTCATTATACTTATTAGAACCGGCTTTTTCAGAAATAATAATCACGGTTCATATAGTAGAAATGATGATAATTGGGTCAATCTTGGAGAATTTGAACAGAGAAAAAGTGTAGTTAGAACAAATTGTAGTGAAAGCGTATTTGATGGTTTCTTTGCATTTTTAAAGCGATATAAAGGCGGAAATATAAGAAGGAAGAATGGAAAAATAACAAGTAGAACATTTTTGGGGAAGGAAAAAGGAGACCTAAAAGGTATATTTTTTAATGTTGTTATACCAAATCCAAATATCAGTATTAGTAAAAAGGAAGAGTTTAGAATGTTCTTAATTAATATTGGTGTTACTGGAGTGGGGGATAGACCTAATTATGAGGAAAGAGCCAGTAAGCTTAAGAATAATAAAGTCGATGAAGATGAGCATAGAAGAAAAGAAGTTGGTAATGCTGGTGAGGAAGTGGTTAGAGAAGAGATTAGTAAATTAAGCAATCTTCACTTCGCTGTTATCAATGGCCCTGTTTTAAAATATGGAGATACTAAGAAAGAATTAGATCATTTAATTGTTGGTAAAACTGGAGTGTTCTGTTTAGAAACCAAAGCTTTTGGTATGTCGAATGGAGAGCATTCACAAGCTTCGTTATTTATAGATCCAGGCGATAAGTGGATCATTAGAAAAAATAAAATCAATAGAGATCTAGTATCACCAACAGAACAGATTTGTTCTGAGAAGGAAATAGTAGAGAATATTTTGAAGGATAAAAATGTAAATGTTCATGCAGTTCTGGTGATTAGCAATAACAAATTGTTTATAAAAAATAATATATCTCTTCAATATGATGTTATCAGAGTTGATAAATTGGTAGAATACATTGAATCATTTGAAGATAGTCTTGAGACAAAAGAGAGATTAGATATTCTAGAAATGATAGATAGTAGTAGGATAAATTAGAAAATGGATATAAGAAGTCAGTATTTAAATGAATTAACTGAATATTGTATTGTGAAAGGTTATCCCAAGTTCCGTGCTAAGCAGATATATGAGTGGCTTCACAAGAAGCATGTATCTACGTGTGAGGAAATGACAAACATATCCAAGGCTATGCGCGAGGAACTGGAGAAGGATCTGACTCCTGTTAAGTACGTGACACATCAGACGGATAATGAGGATGGAACACGTAAGTTCCTATTTGAGATGGAAGATGGTCAGATGATAGAGACGGTCTTCATGAAGTATAAGCATGGTAATTCTATATGTATATCCTCTCAAGCAGGCTGTGCTATGGGATGTAAGTTCTGTGCCTCAACTATTGGAGGATGTATAAGAAATCTTACAGCAGGTGAAATGCTAGGCCAGATATATATGGCAATCAATAAGGTTAGAGAAGAAGAGATAGAGCTTGGAATAGCTACCGAAGCTGACAGTAGTGATAAGCTCGTATCTAACGTCGTAGTTATGGGAACAGGCGAACCTTTCCAGAATTATGATAATTTACTCAGATTCATTCGGATCATAACAAGTGAAGAGGGCTACAATCTCAGTATCAGGAATATTACAGTCTCCTCCTGTGGTATAGTTCCTAACATAAAGAGACTTGCAGATGAAGGGCTGGGAGTGACATTTGCGCTTTCCCTGCATGCACCTACTGACGAGCTACGTAAAACGATAATGCCTATTGCGAATCAATATACGATAGAAGAGACCCTTGCAGCGACAGACTACTACTTTGACAAAACGGGAAGACGTATAACCATTGAATATAGCTTGATGAATCGGGTGAATGATACAGCTGAGTGTGCTGAAAAGCTTGGAAAGCTTCTGAAGGAGCATAATTCAAGGGGAGAACAGCATGGAATATACCATGTTAATCTGATTCCAGTAAATCCCGTAGATGAGCGAGATTACAAGGCTTCTGGGACCACGGAGGTCGAAGGATTTAAGAAAATACTTGAAAAATATCGAATTAATGTTACTATTAGGAGAGGTATGGGCAGA
>DFEN01000093.1 GCA_002368685.1 Lachnospiraceae bacterium UBA3801 | reverse complement strand
ACAACACAGTTCATATCAAAGAAACCGTGTTTAGCAAAGCTCTTTAGCATGTGGTCGAAGAAACCAATTCCTGTATCTACATTACTTACACCTGTTCCATCCAGGTTAAGAGCAAGCTTAATATCAGTCTCAGATGTTTTTCTTTCTATACTAGCTTTTCTTTCTGCCATATTTCTTCCTTTCTCTAATAGAATCATAGTGAGTAAAAGAGAAACGTCCCTATATACTCACTTACAAGAATTTATTATTTGAATCGTACTGCAATTGAATTAGCATGAGCTGTAAGGCCCTCAGCCTTTGCAAATGCTTCAATATCTGTATGTACAGCTCTAAGGGCTTCCTCTGAATAACAGATAATACTTGATTTCTTAATAAAGTCATCTACTCCAAGTGGAGAGAAGAATCTGGCTGTTCCGTTTGTAGGAAGTACATGGTTCGGACCGGCAAAATAATCTCCAAGTGGTTCAGATGAATATTCACCTAAGAAAATTGCTCCTGCATTCTTAACATGAGTCATTGTCTCCCATGGATTTGCAGTAAGAATCTCTAAATGCTCTGGTGCTATTTCATTTGTAGCGTCAATGGCATCAGCCATTGTATCAGCAACAAAAATATTTCCGAAGTTATCAAGTGACTTCTGAATTATATCCTTACGTGAAAGCTCAGCAGTAAACTTGTCAACCCACTCTGATACTTCATTTGCAAGCTTCTCGCTTGTTGTAACAAGAGTTGCCGAAGCAAGTTCATCATGTTCTGCCTGTGACAGAAGATCTGCTGCAACATATTCAGCTGTAGCAGTCTCATCAGCAAGAACAAGTATTTCACTAGGACCGGCTATTGAATCTATTGAAACATGTCCATAAACAAGTCTCTTGGCTATAGCAACGAATATATTTCCCGGACCTACTATCTTATCAACCTTAGGAATACTCTCTGTTCCATAAGCAAGAGCTGCTATTGCCTGCGCTCCACCAACCTTATATATATCCTGAACACCGGCCTCTTTAGCCGCTACAAGAGTTGTAGGATAAACCTTACCCTCTGCATTACATGGAGTAGTCATAACTATTCTTGAAACTCCGGCAACCTTTGCAGGAAGGACATTCATAAGAACTGTTGAAGGATAAGCAGCCTTTCCCCCGGGAACATATACACCAGCCGACTCAATAGGTGTAACTCTCTGACCAAGAACTGAGCCATTATCATAAGTATTAATCCAGCTATTTCTCTTCTGCAGCTCGTGGAAATCACTAATATTCTTGATAGCCTTTCTGATAACTTCTATCAGACCACCATCAACCTGACCATAAGCCTCTTCTATCTCAGCATCAGTAACCTTAATATTTGAAGCACTTATATCAGCCTTATCGAATTTCTTAGTATACTCAAAGAGAGCCGCATCACCATTATCATGAACATTCTTTATGATTTCCTTAACTACAGTCTCCTGCTCACCATAATCATCTGTCGTTCTCTTGAGCAAATCACTCATTAACTTATTCTTCGTATCACTAGTTAACTTAACAATTCTCATAATTCTGTCCTCTTATATAATTTAAAATGTAATTTTATTCGCTTTCCAATACACCTTTCAAATCACCTAACAATTTATTAATTCTCTCATGCTCCATTCTGAGACTCACCTGATTAACAACCACACGAGCGCTAAGATCAGTAATCGTCTCAAGCACTTCAAGACCATTTTCTTTAAGTGTTGATCCTGTTTCAACGATATCTACGATAACCTCAGATAGTCCTACAATTGGAGCAAGCTCTACCGAACCATTAAGCTTGATGATTTCAACCGTCTGATTTTTCTTATCCTTGAAGTAGTTCTTAGCTATATTAGGATATTTACTTGCCACTCTGATAATTTCATTCTTGGAGAGAAGTTCCTTAGCTGAAGCTGGACCGCATACACACATTCTGCATTTTCCGAATCCAAGGTCCATAACTTCGTATAGATTTCTACCTTCTTCAAGGAGTGTATCTCTTCCTACTACTCCAATATCCGCTACGCCGTATTCTACATAAGTAGGTACATCACTTGGCTTTGCAAGGAAGAATCTCATTCCCAGTTCATCATTCTGAAAAATGAGCTTTCTAGTCTTAGGATCATTTATCTCCTCACAGATAATTCCTATTTTCTCAAGTAACTTTAATGTTTCTTTTGCGAGTCTGCCCTTAGCAAGAGCAAATGTAAGATATCTCATTACATCCTCCGGTCTATATATCTAAATCGTCTATTTTTCTAGTTTCATCAACGCTTCTATCTGCACTTATGATACGCACATTATTCTCATCTTGAAGAATATATACCTTTCCAACATCATAAATGTCCGAATATGTCATATATTCATCCTCGTCATGTCTCTTAGACTTTCTGATAAGCTGTGCTATACATTCATTCTGACGAAGCTTTTGAGCAAGAAGAAGTGCGCTCTGCTGATGCTCGATTGTATATACGATAAGAGCTGACTTAATATTTCTCTTAAATGGAAGCCTCTGTCTATTAATACCATTCATTAATTCATCAACATAAATAGAAAAACCTATTGATGGTGCATCCTTACCATACATTGAAAGAAGATCGTTATAACGTCCACCTCTAACAACTGGATTACCGGTACCATATGTATAACCACTGAACACAATACCTGTATAGTAATCATATCCATTGATCATAGATAGATCGAAGCTTACATAGCTCTCGTATTCATAATATGAAAGAGCTGTATAAACCTTTCTGAGACGGTCTATAGCTTCAAGAGCACATTTACTCTCTGTCAGCTTCTCTGCTTTATCTAAAGCATCTAGCCCACCAAATAATGAGGATAAGGAATTAAGATTATTCTTGATACCTTCATCTATATCAAGCTCTGAGATATATTCTGAAAGACCAAAGAAATTCTTTATCTGAATATAATCCTTAATTTTCTCTTCTATCTTCTTTGGAAGCTTAGCATCTTCAATTATTCCCTTGAAATACTCCACCTCACCAATTACTATCTGAAACTCATTCAGTCCAGAAGCCTTGAGACAGTCAATTACACATGCTATAGACTCTGCATCCGCTGCTGAACTGTCATCATTTATCAGCTCACTTCCAAGCTGTGTTATTTCAGCAAGCTTACCTTGATGCTTCTCTGTACTAGCAAAGGTATTTCCTCTATAACAAAGTCTGATAGGAAGCTCTTCGTCTGCAAAATACTTTGCAACACATCTTGCTATACTTGGGGTAAAATCAGGTCTAAGAACGAGTGTATTGTTATCTCTATCAAAGAACTTATACATCTCATTAGATGGAGCGCTTCCTTTATCTGAATTAAAAATCCCGAAGTATTCAAAGGTTGGAGTTTCTATATCTTTATTTCCATACAGATGCAAAACATGCTCCATATCATTTATGATCTGATGCTTTCTCTCGCACTCAGAACCATATATGTCTCTGATACCCTCCGGGGTTGATAATAATGTTTCTCTCATGAGTTTTCCCTCTCTTAAGCCTGCGATATAATAATGTCCATATATACACCATCTTTATTTTCCTTGCAGGTACAGAATCTATATCTTACTCTGCTATCCTCATTGTAACGAACCGATACATGAGAATATGGATAAGCTGTGGCTTCAACAAACTTGCGATAAAGGGCATCTGCCGCAGCTACGGTATACTTATTCATCTTTATATCAACTATATATCTATTGTAATTTACATTAATGCAAAAGCTTTCAACCTTCTTGGATTTGCTTAGAAATGTATCCATAGCAGCATATATTTCTTCGTCAGTAACGATACTTAGTTTTGCCATATACTCATTAACCGCTCTAAACATAATACGCTCCTATTCTTACCTTTAACCGAACAATTATTATACTATTTAATAGAAAATAAATCAATCTAAGTAAGTCTTTCTCTCTACATCTCTCCAGCTATTATCAAGGTTGTAAAAATCTCTCATTTCTTGATCGAAAATATGTACAACAACATCATTATAATCAAGAAGTATCCAGCCCCCCTGGGACTTTCCTTCACGAGCAATCAGCTCATATCCAGAATCCTTCATAGACTCTTCTACTCCGTCCACCATAGCATCAATCTGAGTTTTACTATTTCCAGTTGCTATTACAAAATAATCTGTTATAGCAGTAACTGTACCTACATGAAGTGAAACTACATCATGCGCCATTTTCTCCTGAAGTGCATTAACGGCACATTCTACCATTTCTAATTCTCTATCCATTTATTTCTCACCCTTTTTAACGTAATAATCGTATGTTTTCTTAGTCATCTCATCTATTATTACTTCATTACCATTCAAATAAATCAAAGTATTCTTTAATATATGGATAACACACTTATCCAGATCCTGATACGCCTCACGACGAATCTCTGTAAGATCACGAATCATCTTACGATTAGGTTCTATATAATCTGCAACAAATATTATTTTATCAAGAAGCGACATCCCCGGATGTCCTGTTGTATGGTAAGTAATTGCTGATAATATATCCTCATCATTTATTCCATACTTTTCCTTTGCATAATAAGCTCCCAACTTACCATGAAGAAGATCCGGATTCGCCTTCTCACTTTTATTTATCGGAATATTATGCTTCTTAGCCTTACGAAGCTTCTCCTCAGTTGGTATACATTTAGCACAGTCATGCAGTAGACCTGCTATTCTAGCCTTTCTAATATCACAACCATGAACAAACGCAAGATTTGCCGCTGTATACTCAACGCCAATAGTATGAACAAACCTTTTCTCATTAAGCTTCGGTTTTAGCTTCTTAATCATTTCAGTTCTATCCATTACTGTTCTCCCTTAAAAAGACTGTTTTTCTGGATATAATCATTTATATAATCTGGCACTAGCCCTGAAATATCTAGCCCCTCGGCAATTCTATTCCTAATTTCAGAAGAAGAAACAGGAGTATCTGCCATATCAAGAATTGATATACGTGACTTAGGATATTCAGTACTCAGCCTCTTTATTATCGCCTTTGTTCTTTCTAGATCAGTCTCTCCTCGAATAGCTGATACAAAATGAACAGAACTTATAAGTTCTTCTGCATCTACCCATTTATCTATCCACTCGAGGCTATCACCGCCTATTATGAAGTAAATATCTCTATTATTATTTGCTTTCCTTAGCTCTCTTATAGTATCAATCGTATGAGTGACACCACCACGTACTATCTCAAGATCACTGTAAAACAAATAGGGATAATGCTCTGCAACAAGGCTTAGCATATTAAGTCTATCCTCATCTGAAACAAAAGCCTTATTTTCTTTATAATATGTCGTCTTATTGGGCATCAAAACTATATCTATACTAAACTGCTCATAGAATGACTCTGCCATTCTTATATGTCCTACATGAATAGGATTAAACGAACCCCCTAGTATAGCTATATCACCTGTATAGTTTTCTACATCTAAATAACTTGAACCCTGACGAATCATATATATCACCTACGACCAGTATTCTTATCCTTCTTTATCTTTTCTCCTGGAAAAATGATTCCAGGATCTTCCATATTTCTCTTATATAGAACTATCTTTCTTCCTATAACCTGAACAACCTCAGATCTGGTTCTTTCTGAAAGAGTTATAGCAAGTGTATGGGGATCATCCATACAGTTTTTAAGAACATTTATTTTTATTAATTCACGCTTCTTAAGAGCCTCTGCAGCAGCCTCAACAAATTCAGGAGTAAGACTTGCTTTTCCAAGAGAAAGAATAGGTTGAGTTGTCTGTGCTAAGCCCTTGAGGTATGCTCTTTGTTTTGTTGTCATTGTGGTTCCTTTCTTATGTGATATTCGAAGTTAATTTAAACTTTACTCGGAAAACTCGTACTTCGTACTCTTGTTTTCCTCGTGCCGTTTAAATTATCTCTTCGAGATTTCTCATCGGATTATTATTCGATATATTCAAATTCCCAACCATATATCCTAACCGTGTCGCCTTCTTGCATTCCGAGGGCTTTGAGTTCTTCGATAATATTATTCTTAACCATGAATTCCTGGAAGAATTTGAAACCTTTATTATCTTCAAGATTAGTATATCCAAGCATCTTCTCAATTCTTGGGCCTTCAACGAGATATACACCTTCTTCATCCTTAGACTTCTCAACTGTATATGGAAGTTCAACCTCTCTTGATGCATATTCCTCAAGAGATATTTCTGAGTTAAATTCCATTACATCATCTGGAGCGGTCTGGATCATCTTGTAGGTTTCTTCAAGAAGTTCCTTTATTCCCTCGCCAGTTGCAGCTGAAATAGCCATAACAGGAGTATCTGGGAATCTTTCCTTAAGCTTAGTTAGGATTTCTTCTCTATCTTCAGGAGACAAAACATCTAGCTTATTGGCAACTATAATAGTTGGTCTCTCTGCCATCTGTTTACTATAAGTAGTTAGCTCCTCATTTATCGCTTCAATATCCTGAATAGGATCTCTTCCTTCAACAGAAGCAGCATCTATAACATGGAGAATAACTCGTGTTCGCTCAATATGTCTAAGAAAATCCAGTCCTAGACCAACTCCTTCGGCAGCACCTTCAATAATTCCAGGAATATCAGCCATAACAAAACCTCTTCCTTCACCTAAGCTTACAACACCTAGATTCGGAACAAGAGTTGTAAAATGATAATCGGCTATCTTAGGTCTAGCATTTGATACCTTAGAAAGTATCGTTGATTTACCAACGCTTGGAAATCCAACTAGTCCTACATCCGCTATCATCTTTAGCTCTAGAATAAGAGTTTTCTCAATAGCTGCCTGACCTGGCTGAGCATAACGAGGGGCCTGCATAGTGCTTGTAGCAAAATGTTGATTTCCTCTACCTCCCATACCACCTTCTAGCAATACAAAAGGTTCAGTTCTATCTGCCATGTCTATTATAACCTTGCCCGTATCAAAGTCTTTGATAACAGTTCCAGGAGGGACTTTGATTACAATATCCTTGCCATTAGCACCATGACATCTTCTTTTTCCACCCTCTTCGCCGTCTCCAGCCTTATATTTTCTAACGTTCTTAAAGTCAGTAAGGGTATTGAGGCCTTGATCTACAACGAAGATAACATCTCCACCTTTTCCTCCATCTCCACCGTCTGGACCACCATTTGGTACATATAGCTCACGACGGAAAGAAACATGACCATCTCCACCTTTACCAGAGCGAACAAATATTTTAGCTCTATCAGCAAATGTATTTGCCATAATATTCTCCAATATTCTTCAAAAAATAAAGGAGCTTTGCATATAACAAAGCTCCCTAAGATCGATACCTAATTACTCAGCAACTGGATAGATAGAAACCTGCTTTCTATCTCTTCCAAGTCTTTCGTATCTAACAACACCATCTGTTAATGCGAACAGAGTATCATCTCCGCCACGTCCAACATTAAGTCCTGGATGGATCTTTGTACCACGCTGTGTATAAAGCACATTACCAGCTTTTACGAACTGGCCATCTGCACGCTTAGCTCCGAGTCTCTTAGAAGCTGAATCTCTACCGTTCTTAGTAGAACCCATTCCCTTCTTATGAGCGAAGAGCTGTAAATTCATCTTAAACATGACTTACCTCCCTAAAAAATATCTGAATATATTTATCGCCGTACTCCTCATATATAGAACATAGTCCTAATCGAAGAGCCTTCAGTAGTAGCTTACTCTGTGGACTAACCTTTCCAAGGATCTTGCACTTTACAAGTCCATCTTCAGATTCCTCTGTGACAATGCTGTCTTCAGTAAACTCTTCAAGAGAATTAACTGTATTGATAACTAGTGCAGATACACCAGCACATACAACATCTTTTCCACAACAGCCATATTCAGCATGGCCAGAAATCTTAAATCCAAAATATGAATTGTCCTTAGAGTAAAATATTGCCTTTATCATGACATTATCCTTAAGTTATGCATTGATTGCTTCAATCTTAACTTCTGTAAATGGCTGTCTGTGACCATTCTTCTTGTGGTAACCCTTCTTTGGCTTATACTTATAAACAGTTACCTTCTTAGCCTTTGCAGTCTTAACAACTGTAGCCTTTACTGTTGACTTAGAAACCTTATCTCCTACGAGAACGTCCTTGTCAGTATTGATTGCGATAACGTTATCAAATGTTACTTCAGCACCATCCTCAGCGCCAAGCTTCTCAACTCTGATTACATCGCCTTCAGCTACCTTGTACTGCTTTCCGCCTGTTGCAATTACAGCGTACATAAGTTCTTCCTCCTAACTTATAAATCTCGCCAACATCGGTGTGCACCTACAAATGGGCGCAGCTTTCCTACCTAGTCGTGCGGCATACCGTGATATATTAACACTTATGTAAAGTATTGTCAACGAAAAGATTCTTTATTTTTAAGTGTTTTTTATACGTTTTACTTAACTATATTCTTTAGCCAAACTCCTTTATAAAGAAGAATGAAACCAAAGATACATTTTAGTAGATCTGCAGCATGAACCATTGCAAATATATGAGATATTCCTAGATTCGTACATCTGCATAGAAAATGTGCAAAAGGAACACTAACCACCATCATAAATACACTATCGAAAACAAATGTAATAACAGTATTTCCGCCAGCTCTTATAGTAAAGTAACTGGTATGTAGAAATGCATCCTTAGCCATAAAGAAACCCTGAACCATAATGAAATGAGTAGCTATCATTCTAGC
>DFEN01000086.1 GCA_002368685.1 Lachnospiraceae bacterium UBA3801 | reverse complement strand
GCAAGTTCCTTTGATCCGTTAAAGGCTTCTTCATCGTTAATCTTGATTACCTTATCCATCAAAGATATGTCTAAAGTCTCAGCTATAAAGTCATTGCCTATTCCTTCGATGTTGTAATCAGCATGCTCACCGCCACCGATTGTTGATCCTACCGGATCCGCAAGCACTGCCTGTATATTAGGATTCTGCTCCTTAAGATATCTGACAACGCCTGTAAATGTTCCACCACTTCCTGCACCAAGAACTACATAATCAATCTTGCCCTCCATATCTTTATATATTTCAGGTCCTGTAGTTTCATAGTGTGCCTGTGGATTACTCTGATTTGTAAACTGCCCAAGAGCTATAGAATTAGGAATAGTTTCAAGAAGTTCTTTAGCCTTTCTTGTTGCTCCAAGCATACCCTCTTCTCTTGGTGTATTTATTATCTCGGCCCCCAGGGCCATCATAAGCTGCTGCTTTTCAACAGAAAACTTTGTTGGTACTGCAAATATTACTCTATATCCTTTATTAAGAGCTGCAAATGCAATTCCAAGTCCTGTATTACCTGCTGTTCCTTCAACTATTGTATAACCAGGTTTAAGAAGTCCTTTCTTTTCAGCATCTTCTATCATATATTTACCAACTCTGTCTTTAACACTTCCCATTGGGTTATAAAGTTCAAGCTTTGCAAATAATTTTGAAGGAAGTTCCTTATTAACCTCACTAAGCTGTACTATTGGTGTATTTCCTATAAGTTCATGCATGTTATCGTAATATGCCATTGTTTTATCTCCTTTATAATCTTTCTTTTATCCAGCTACCAACTGTTTTTGCAAGTTCTATTCTCTGTCCGGCAAATCCATGGTTAGCAGGAATCTCTTTATATTCAACTCTCTTATAATCTTTAAGTCTTTCATAAACTGGTCTAAGCATAAGTTCTGGTGGAGCAACTGTATCATGAGTTGCTGCTATAAGAAGAACATTCTTGTCTTCAAGTTTTTCTATGTTGTAGCCAATAGCAAGGTATTTATAATTAATAAGAGCATTGTCATATACCTCGCTTGCAGATATTAACTTAAGGCATTGACCTTCAATCTCAATCATCTTAAAGAGTTCTTTTTCAAGGTCATTCTTAAATACAACTCCAAGATCATAGGCTGCCATAGCAGCTACGCCCTTGATAAAAGAAAGTTCCTTGGCTGCATTAAGTACTGACATACCTCCCATACTGTGACCTACAAGAAAGATATTGTTAGGGTCTATGCTATATTCATCTGTTATTGCTGGATTATGAGCCCATTTTGCAATAGCCACGATGTCGTCCTTAAGGTTAGTAAAGAGATAATTACCTTCACTTCCCCAGGCCCCTCTATGGTTAACGTGAACCACTACGCAACCCATTCTCATAAGTGCATATTCAAGGTCATTGTTTGTTGTATATCCCGGAAATCCATGGAACATAAGCACTGCTGGATATGGCTTCTCATATCTCTTATCAGGAGTAAGAATATAACCATAGAGATGGTTGCCACCACTTATTATGTTTAATGGATAAGTATCAGGAAGATACTCACTGCTTTCATATGGAAGATCTGTATATGCATTTTCTACTTTCATAATCATTCTCCTTAATGAATAGGACTTATGCCCTATAAGCTATCTGTCTATGGTTTATTTTCTTGACTTCTTGATTGCTCCGATGATGTCTTCTGCAAGTTCTTTTGCATCTTCAATACCTACTGAAAGTCTGAGAAGTCCATCACCAAGTCCTGCTGCTTCTCTTATCTCCTTTGGAATAGAAGCATGTGTCATTGATGCTGGATGCTCGATAAGAGATTCTACACCTCCAAGACTTTCTGCAAGAGTGATAATATTAAGTGATCTGAATAAAGTATCTGTATCATGTCCATCTGTAAGTTCAAATGAAATCATAGCGCCGCCGTTCTTAGCCTGCTTCTTGTTAACATCATAGCCTGGATGCGACTCTAAACCTGGATAGTAAATCTTCTTAACATCTTCAAGCTTAGATAACTGGCTAACAATATACTCTGCATTGGCTACGTGACGGTCGAGTCTTACTCCAAGAGTCTTGATACCTCTTATTAATAAGAAAGAGTCAAATGGCTGAAGAATAGCACCGATAGCATTCTGCAAAAAGCCAATTTCCTGGGCAAGCTTTTCATCATTAACTACTACAAGACCAGCTATAAGGTCGCTGTGACCTCCAAGATATTTTGTAGCACTATGGATTACGATATCAGCGCCAAGCTCAAGTGGTCTCTGAATATATGGTGTATAGAATGTATTATCAACAATTGTAAGAAGGCCATGTGCCTTAGCTATCTTAGATGCACCTTCAATATCCGTAATACCAAGAAGTGGGTTAGAAGGTGTTTCGATATAGATAGCCTTAACATTATCGTTAATTGCATCTTCTATATTCTTAAGGTTTGATGTATCTACCTGATGATATTTGATGTCGTATTTGCTAAATACCTTATCAAGTATTCTGAATGTTCCGCCATATACGTCGTTAGATATAACGATTTCATCTCCTGGCTTAAAGAGGCTTACTACAGTAGATATAGCAGCAAGACCAGATGCAAATGCAAAGCCAAACTTACCATTTTCAAGTTCTGCTATAAGCTCTTCAAGGGCCTTTCTTGTTGGGTTACCACTTCTTGAGTATTCCCAGCCCTTATGCTTTCCAGGAACTTCCTGTCCATATGTACTTGTCTGATAGATAGGAACATTAACTGCTCCTGTATGTTCGTCGTTACTAATACCACCGTGAATTAATTTTGTTGAAATGTTGTTGTTACTATATTTGCTCATTGTTGTTCTCCTTTAAATTTCCTTTTTATTTCCTAGTAAAAAAATATCAGCCATATCCGCCTTATATTCTGCGTCTATGCCTGATTCATAAATTCTACTTTTTTAATACTAAATCAGATTAAGCTGGCCGCAGAAATATAAGGCTTTCTACATATACACATAGAAGGCATACACATACAACACATTACTTTAACTGATGAAGTTGTGATATATGCTTGTTTCTGCATCGGTTTAATCCTTTCGTTTTTATTTACCTACTTGGTAGGTTGGTTATATATTAATCTATGTGGTAAGGTTTGTCAATAAGGGAGTATAAAAAAATTTTATTGCGCGAGTAGCGAAGACATAATCGCCGCATTTTGCGCGAGTAGCGAAGACATAAATCGCGCAGCCTATTTTGCGCGAGTAGCGAGGAAGCGTCGCGGTGCTCTTCCAAAGAGCACCGTTACAAAAAAACAAGGTAGCTGCCTTATGTGCAAGCACATGGCAGCTACCTCATTTTTTTGTAGCGATTTTGTCTTCGCT
>DFEN01000111.1:4508-4849 GCA_002368685.1 Lachnospiraceae bacterium UBA3801 | reverse complement strand
AGCGCGCCCATGGCGCGCAAACTAATAAAAGCACCGCAATGAAGCGGTGCTTTCTTTATATAATTAGAACATCTTACAGATTTGTTGATCCTTCAACTCCATCAGCTGTGAAGTAAATCATACCTGTCTCTGGCTGGAAGTATACGTTAAGTTCCTTAACTGTCTTCTTTCCGCTAGCTTCCTTAGCCTTCTTTACGATATCAGCTGTATCGAACTGACCACCAGCGTACTCAACTACAACCTTCTCAACAGCCTTCTTTGTAGTAGCTGCCTTCTTAGCTGGAGCCTTCTTTGCAGGAGCTGCCTTCTTAGCTGGTGCAGCTGCCTTCTTTGCAGGAGCC
>DFEN01000111.1:0-4378 GCA_002368685.1 Lachnospiraceae bacterium UBA3801 | reverse complement strand
TTGCAGGAGCTGCTTTCTTTGCAGGAGCCTTCTTAGCTGCTTCCTTCTTTGCTGGCTCAGCCTTCTTTGCTGGTTCAGCCTTCTTTGCAGGAGCTGCTGCCTTAACTTCTTCCTTCTTCTCTACAACCTTCTTCTCTGCTACCTTAGCCTCTGCCTTCTTAGCTGCAGCTGCCTTCTCAGCGAGATCCTTAACACTTGCCTTCTTAACTGCCATTTTTAATTCCTCCATTTTAGAAAAATAAAATTTAACCCAAGATGTTCGTATTAAAATGTCTTGTTTTTAATTACGCGAATTATTCTAATATTTTTGTTTATTGTTTGCAACTATTTTGAAAAATTTCTCCATATTCAACAATCAAACAGAACACAAGAATATTCCTTTGTATATTTTTACAATAAAAATGACAGTATTTTTATATTATTCTTCTTTCGACTTCTCATCATCATTTTCGTTTTTTATATCATTCAAACGATTCTTGATGTTCTTTTTTGCCTCTTCATTTTTTCTCTGTTGTTGCTTATGAATGTTATTAATATCTTCAAATGTTCCGCCGCCTTCATCATCCTCAGCCCGGAATTCGCCCTTCTCAACTAACCGAAGGAACGCATCTACCACATCACTCTCAAGCTGTGTACCACTAACCTCTTTGATAATAGACACAGCCTTTTCGAAGTTCATTCTCTTACGATATGGACGGTCAGAATACATCGCATCAAAGGTATCAGCAACAGCAATAATCTGAGCAACTCTTGGTATCTCTTTACCCTTTAGTCCTTTAGGATAACCCTTACCATCCGGTCTCTCATGATGCGCACCTGCACCAATGGCAAGCTCTGGCATGATACTGATATCCTTTAGTATTTCGTAGCCCTTAGCAGAGTGAGACTTGATGATATTAAATTCCTTATCAGAGAGCTGACCAGGTTTATTCAGCACGTCCTTGGAAATAGTTATCTTACCTATATCATGAAGAAGAGCTATGTTGTAATACTTCTCAACATCGTCTTCATTATATCCCAGCTCCTTCGCAAGCATTGCTGTATATTCGGCAACTCTGGTAGAATGACCATTTGTATAGCTGTCCTTAACATCGATTACCTTCGCAAAGGCTTCTGTCATCTCTCTTATGAAGATTCTATTCTCTTTCTGTTTCTTGGCGAGAGCCTGAGTCTTCTTTTTAACATATGCAGAAACTATAAGAGCAAGAATTGTTAGAAGCACAACAGCCATAAGTATCTTAAACCACAGCTTCTCATAGAAAGCCTTCTTCTTCACAAGTGTAACTTCTATCTCTTTGCCACGCTGCCCCATTGTATTCTGAAGCTCCATAACAAAGTGATAGGTTCCACCATCCAGATTCGTATAGTCAATAGGTTCAAGATCAGTTCTATCTACCGTAGTCTTATTATTATCAAAGCCTTCCAAATGATATGTAACCTTTGGATTGAATAAGGAATAAGTATATACATAACTGAACACCGTCACTCTTTTTACATTCGAAGGAATGACTATGGAACCATCATCTTCGGCATATATCATCTCACCATCCGCTTCTACAAATGGCACAGACATTTTCGTTTTACTTACATCCTCCAGTGGCTTATAGATATCAACCTTAGTAACACCAGCAGAACCGGAAATGTAGAGGTTACCCTCTTCATCCATGTAGCTATATGAGTTCGCTGTGGCTACACTGGCGAGTCCATTATCCTTATTTAAAAATACTGTTTCTATTTCCTTATTATCTATAAGCTCCTGTTTCTGAACTATGTAGATTCCATTACTACTGAGAACCCACATATTTTCTTCATTATCCTCATAGATATCGAAGTTATTTGAATATGGGAACTTCTCAACTGTAGTAACCTTTTCATCCTTCATATAAGAAATAGAATTGCTGGTCACTATCCAGAAAAGCTTTCTTTCATCGTCTCTTTTTATTCTCAGGATAACCTCTGAAGAGAGTCCACCACGAGAACCAATATTCTTAATGGAATCATTATTTATAATGAAGATTCCATTTCCATCTGAACCAACAACCAATTCACCATTAAAGCCTTCACATATGGTAAGCGCCTCAGGATTGCTGAGTCCGTTTGTTTCATCATATACTTTTATTATCTCATCATCCTGTATGATGGCAACACCACCACTACACGCAATAGCCATATTTCCATTCGATAGCTCAATTGCAACTCTTATCCTCTCTGAAGGAAGTCCATCAGCAGTACCAAAGGTTACAACATCTCCGTGGTCATACCTGACGAGACCCAACTGACTGTAGGTGGATATCCAGAGTCTATCCTTTGAATCCTTTATAATGGACCTGATACGGCAATCTCTTAGAAGAGTTATCAAGTTATCCTTTTCGATGCTTTTTCCATTAAGAGTAGACATCTTATATTCGCCAAGTCTGCCCCTTTCCTTATCGATAACCTGAAGTCCGGTATCTGTTCCTATGAAGAGCTTATCGTCCATTACGCAGGTGGAATTGACTACCAATTCACCCAGCCCGTATTTCTGATTGATATCTGTGAAGTTATTAGGAACTATTTTCATAACCCCCTGTCTAGTCGAAGTAAACCACAGGTTTCCTTCGTAGTCAGCGAGCATATGTCCAACCGAATTGTTAAGCGGAAGCTTGTTTAGAGCATTGAACTTACCATTCTTAATTACACCCACTCCGGAATTACTACATACCCAGAGTTCTCCACCTATATATTCCATTGAAAATATATAAGACAGCGGCGAAACATCTATCTTCTTCACGTCCTTCAGATTATTATCAAGACTTCCATAATAGATATCGGAATTCTCCGTTCCCAGATATACATAGCCTGGATTTTCAGGATCCGGTAAGATAGTTGTAAGAACTCCCAGCCCCAGCTGATTACCATCATAGAATCCGGTAACCCGCATATTCTCGATAGTAAATACCGCTCCAGCCATAGTCTCACCATAGATAACGCCCTTGTCATCCTTACGGAGCTCACAGATATATTCCGAATTCAGCTGACTCTCATCCAGCGCATGAATCTGCATATCTGTATCTATATATCCCAGCCCAAAGGTAGTCGCTATGAATATATTTCCTTCATTATCCTCAACTATGGATCTGATAGATGAAGACTTGAGTCCTTCAACATCCTTATAAAATGTAATGTCACCCTTTTCCATATAGGCAACACCATTATCATTGGTTCCTATCCAGAGTCTCTCCTTGCTATCAACATAGAGACTTACAACGGAGGTTACACCGGTAGTAGAATCAATTCTTTCAAATGTACTACCATCGTATCTGATAAGTCCTGAGTAGCTTCCTATCCAGAGGAACCCTTCCTTGGTCTCTGCTATAGCATTTGCCTCAGAGGTTGGCAGGCCGTTTGAATTATTATATACAACTGCTGCATATCCCTCGCCGTTTCCGGTGGGATCAACATTAATCTCATTATTATCCGTCCCGGATATATTTTCAGCCCTGACAGTCATACTGCCAAATGTTAATCCTAAGAAAAAAAGCATCAGAAGCATTCCATACTTCAATGGAATATTTCTAATGCTTTTGATAGTTCTCATATAAAAATTACGCCCCATATAAATCACCACATAAATCCTCTCATGGACGGAAGATTCCGCAAAGCTTAATGATATTCCCCTTCTATCATCAGCCAAGAAGCTTCTACAAATCCACTTCATAATTGTAACACATATGCAGGATTAATACGAGAAATAATTATTCTGTTTTCCATTTCTGGCAAGTTAAATTATCATAGAGAGACCTATACGGTTCTTATCCAGGTCGATATTTATAATCTTAACCTCTACTACATCGCCAACACTTACTACTTCAAGTGGATGCTTGATGAACTTCTTATTAGTAATCTGTGAGATGTGAACCAGTCCATCCTGATGAACTCCGATATCCACAAATGCACCGAAGTCGATTACATTTCTAACTGTTCCCTTAAGAACCATTCCGACTTCCAGATCCTTCATCTCCAGGACATCGCTACGAAGGATAGGCTTAGGCATATCCTCTCTTGGGTCTCTGCCTGGTCTGAGGAGCTCCTCAATAATGTCATCAAGGGTCATTTCACCTACTCCGATATCTGCGGCGAGTTTTTCCTTTTCTGCCTTGCCAAGCTTTCTAAGCTTATCTGCCGCTTCCTTCTCGATAGATGTAACAACAGTCTTGTCCATCTTGATATCAAGGATTTCAAGAAGCTTCTCTGTTGCAGCATAGCTTTCTGGATGAACTGCTGTTGCATCGAGAGGATTCTTTCCACCGATTATTCTAAGGAAACCTGCGCACTGCTCAAATGCCTTTGCTCCCAGCTTTGGAACCTTGAGGAGTTCTTTTCTATCCTTGAAGCTTCC
>DFEN01000159.1 GCA_002368685.1 Lachnospiraceae bacterium UBA3801 | reverse complement strand
AGAGAAGTCTGAGAAAGAGCCACTTCGTATCTGGGGTAAGGTTGAGGATGGCGAGATTAAGCTAAATCCTGACGCTCCAAAGATTACAGCTCAGTGTATCAGAGTTCCAGTTCTTTACGGACATACAGCAACTGTATTTGTTAACTTCGGTAAGAAGCCAACAAAAGAGCAGATCATTGAGAAGTGGGAAAGCTTCAGTGGTGAGCCACAGAAGTTAGACCTTCCATCAGCTCCAAAGCAGTTCATCCGTTACATGGAAGAAGATAACAGACCACAGGTTCAGGCTGATGTTAACTACGAAAATGGTATGGGTGTATCAATGGGTAGACTTCGTGAAGATACTCTGTTTGACTACAAGTTTGTAGGTCTTTCACACAATACTATTCGTGGTGCTGCAGGTGGCGCAGTTCTGTGTGCTGAGCTTCTGACAGCTAAGGGTTATATAACAAAGAAATAATTAAGGCTTAATATAAAGATTAACCATGATTGAGTGAGGTTAAAATATTTCGGGGGATTTATTTTAATTTGTTTAGGAGGGTATCATGGCTAAGAAAAAACTTGTCCTGGTAACATCACCACCAGCATGTGGTAAAACTTTTATAACTAAGAATCTCGCAAGAGCTCTTAACAACTGCGTATATTTAGATAAGGATGACCTGATTGTTCTATCTAAGCAGATATATAAGGTTGCTGGAGAGCCATTTGATAGATCATCTCAGTTTTTCCAGGAAAATATCCGTGATGCGGAATATCTTGCAATACTTGAAATTGCATTTAATGCGCTGAACTATAATGATACCGTTCTAATAAATGCACCATTCAAGTCAGAAATCAGAGATCAGGAATGGCTTTCAATGATGCGTCAGAAGTTAGCGGCTAAAAATGCAGAGCTTTGTATTATCTGGGTTCACACTGATATTGAGATCGTTCATCAGAGAATGATCACACGTAACTCAGAAAGAGATACATGGAAGATAGAGCATTGGGATGAGTATGTTGCAACACAGGATTACACTACTCCAAAGGGTATTCCAGAGCTGTTCATCTTCAATAACTCAAGTGATGAAGAATTTGATGAGTCTATAGTTCAAGCTGTTGACTACATTCGAAGATAAGTAACTACTTATAAGATTATTAGAAATCAAGATAAGCATCTAGATTGCTTGCAATCATAGATGCTTATTCTGATTTCGTAGTAAGCTGCGAAGCAGATTACGATGGAACGGATGAGGAAATCGGGAGTGCGAAGCACGGGATTTCCGAATTCGTTACATCATAATCTTATATAATATATCGAAGTAAGCTGCGAAGCAGATTACGATGGAACGGATGAGGAGAAAATAAAATGTCAAAAGTACTACCTTTCGCTGCATTTAGACCTAACAAGGATGTGGTAAGTGAAGTTGCTGCACTTCCGTATGATGTATACAAAAGAGCAGAAGCAAAAGCATTTGTTGATGAGCATCCAAAGAGCTTTCTTAGAATAGACAGACCTGAGACACAGTTCCCTGAAACTCAGGATATGTATGCTCAGGAAGTTTATGATAAGGCAAATGAGATGCTGAACGATGACATGACAAATGGAACATACATTCATGATGAAGCTCCAGTATATTATATTTATGAGCTTATAATGGATGGACGTTCACAGACAGGTATCGTTGCTGTTGTTTCAGTTGATGATTATATCGATGGAACTATTAAGAAACACGAGAATACACTTGCTGCTAAGGAACAGGATAGAATAAATCATATCTATAACTGCAATGCTCAGACAGGTCCTATATTCCTGGCTTATAGAGATAGAGAGGTTATCAATTCTATCGTTTCAAATGTTAAGCAGGGCGAGAAGACATATGGCTTCACTGCCGACGATGGTGTAGTACATAACGTATGGCTTGTCAGCGATGCTTCTGATATAGAGACACTTAAGGCTGAGTTTGAAGCAGAGAACAGGATCTATATAGCGGATGGTCATCATAGAGCAGCCTCTGCTGTTAAGGTAGGTCTTAAGAAGAGAGAAGAAAATCCTGGATATACAGGAGAGGAGGATTTCAACTTCTTCCTTTCAGTTCTTTTCCCTGAAAGCGAGCTTGAGATTCTTCCATACAACAGAGTGATAAAGGATTTAAATGGTCTGGAGTCGGAGGCATTTATTAGCCAGCTTGCGCAGGCCTTCGAGATAGAAGAGGTAAGCGAGCAGTTTCAACCTGTCGATAAGGGAACATTTGGCATGTTCCTTAAGGACAAATGGTATAAGCTTACAATAAACGATGATCTGAGAAGTGATGACCCAGTTGCAGGACTTGATGTTTCTCTCCTTCAGGATTATGTGCTTACACCAATTCTTGGTATTGAGGATCCTCGTACAGATAAGCGAATTGATTTCGTAGGCGGAATCAGAGGACTTGGCGAGCTTGAGAGAAGATGCCATACAGATATGGTTCTGGCATTTTCAATGTATCCAACATCTATAAATGAACTCTTTGAGGTTGCGGATGCTGGACTTCTCATGCCACCGAAATCCACATGGTTTGAGCCTAAGCTTAGAAGTGGTATATTTATCCATAAGATTTAACATTTTAGATTCTAAAATATATGAATAAGCCGTCTGCTGTTTTGCTTGCAGAACGGCTTATTTTTGTATATACTTGTGACGAGTGTTTATATAACACATGAACTATGTTATATATATTTTGACATATATTTTGGTGCTAGATAAAGGAGATTGTGATGAATTCAAGAAGAAAAGCTGTATTTGCTATAAATTGGATGGAGGTTGAGGCACTTACTCAGGCGAGACATGATAATCCTCATCACATTCTTGGAATTCATGAATGCATTGATGATGTTTATGTTAATGTATATCTTCCAGATGCAAAGGTAGTCAAAATTACAGATATAACAGAGGGGAAGACATATTCTCTTATTTCTGAACGATATGAAGGGTTCTATTCTATTAGACTTAAAGATAAGAAGCTTTTTGATTATAGGGTTAAGGCCAAATTCATAGATGGCCACGAGGAGACATTTATCGACCCTTATACCTTTGAGCCTGTAATTGATCCTATTGATATAAGCGAGTTTAATGAAGGACTTCATTACAATATCTATGATAAGCTGGGAGCTCATCCAATGACTGTTGACGGTGTGTATGGAACACTTTTTGCAGTTTGGGCGCCAAATGCTGAAAGAGTTTCAGTTGTTGGTAACTTCAATAACTGGGATGGTCGTAGATATCAGATGAGAAAACTCGACTATTCAGGCATTTTCGAGCTATTTATTCCAGGTGAATTTGAAGATCAGATATATAAATATGAGATAAGATCAAAGGCCGGAGACGTCTTTATGAAGAGTGATCCATATGCAGTGATGTCTGAGATTAGACCTGCAAATGCTTCACGCGTTACTAAGCTTGACTACAAGTGGAAGGATTCCATGTGGATGGAGCTTAGAGATAAGAAAGCACTTGTTAAGTCTCCAATGAATATCTACGAGGTTCATCTTGGTTCATGGAAGAGACCTGAGGATGGAAGAGAGTTCCTTAATTATAGAGAGATAGCTAGAGAGCTTGCTAAGTATATGAAGGAAATGGGATATACTCATGTGGAGCTTATGCCTATTATGGAACATCCATTTGATCCTTCGTGGGGATATCAGGTGACTGGCTATTATGCACCTACTTCAAGATATGGTAAGCCAACTGATTTCATGTATTTCGTTGATTATATGCATGATCAGGGGATTGGTGTAATAATTGATTGGGTGCCGGCACATTTCCCTAAGGATGAGCATGGTCTCGGAAGATTCGATGGTACACCGCTATATGAAAATGCTGATCCGCTGAGAGGAGAGCATCCTCACTGGGGAACTTATATATTCGACTATGGACGTAATGAGGTTCGTAACTTCCTTATAGCAAATGCTCTTTATTGGGCAGACAAGTATCATGTGGACGGTATCAGAATGGATGCGGTTGCATCAATGCTTTATCTGGATTATGGACGTCAGGGTGGAGAATGGAAGCCTAATAAGTTTGGCGGAAATGAGAATCTGGATGCGGTTGAGTTCATTAAGGAGCTTAACACTAAGATGAACGAGCTGTTCCCAGAGGTTATGATGATTGCGGAAGAGTCTACTGCATGGCCTATGATGACACATCCTGTTGAGGAGGGTGGACTTGGTTTCGACTTCAAGTGGAACATGGGCTGGATGAATGACTTCCTGAATTATATTAGCCTGGATCCATTATATAGAAAGTATCACCATAATGAACTGACCTTCAGTATGGTATATGCATATAGCGAGAAGTTTATACTTGTTCTGTCTCATGACGAGGTTGTTCATGAGAAGCGTTCAATGATAGAGAAGATGCCGGGGGGATATGAGGATAAGTTCTCAAATCTTCGTACTGCATATGGATATATGGCAGTTCATCCTGGTAAGAAGCTGCTATTCATGGGACAGGAATTTGCGCAGATGAAGGAATTTAGCGAGTCTTCTGAGCTTGATTGGTCACTATTTGAATTCGATGCTCATAACTGTATCAGAGAATATGTTAAAGAGCTGAATAAATTCTATAAGAGTGAGCCTGCTCTATATGAGAGGGATGACGACCCAGAGGGCTTCCAGTGGATAGATCCAAATGATGCGAATAGATCGCTGCTTTCCTTTGAGAGAAGAGGAAATAAGCCTGAAGATACGCTCGTTATTATTTGTAACTTTACACCAGTTGATGTAAAGAACTACAAGCTGGCAGTTCCTTCAGAGGGTAAGTGGAAAGAGATATTCTCCAGTGATCTGCCTAAGTT
>DFEN01000130.1 GCA_002368685.1 Lachnospiraceae bacterium UBA3801 | reverse complement strand
ATACCAGCACCATAAGCAAGTGCCATATCCTGTGCATGACCTGTAGCATCCTGATATACAGCGATAAGACAAGGTGTACCCTTACCAGCCTGATACTCTGAACGTACTGTATGTCCTGGAGCCTTTGGTGCGATCATTGTTACATCTACATCTGCAGGTGGAACAATCTGTCCAAAGTGAATGTTGAAACCGTGTGCAAACATAAGCATGTTACCAGCCTCAAGATTTGGCTCGATATCCTTCTTGTACATAGCAGCCTGCTTCTCATCATTGATAAGAATCATGATGATATCTGCCTTCTTAGCAGCCTCAGCTGTTGTATAAACCTCGAAGCCCTGCTCCTCAGCTTTCTTCCAAGACTTACTTCCCTCATATAATCCAATGATTACGTGAGCTCCTGAGTCCTTAAGATTAAGTGCATGTGCATGACCCTGGCTACCGTAACCAATTATTGCGATAGTCTTTCCATCCAGCAGTGAAAGGTTACAATCCTGCTCATAAAAAATCTTTAAATCTGACATTTTAATGCCTCCCTTTATAATATAGATTTATTATATTAATTTGCATAAAAGCAAAATTAACTAATTAATCATCTGACTCAGCACGGCCTCTGATAAGACCTGTAATACCAGTACGTACCATTTCCTGAATCTCGAATCCTTCAAGAAGACTCTTGAAAGCTTCAACCTTATTGTTATTACCTGTAATCTCAACCATTATGGATTCCTGAGATACATCAACAATATTAGCTCTATAAACATTTGCAACAGAGATAATCTGCTGTCTCTCTGTAGCATCTGCCTTTATCTTTATAAGAACAAGCTCTCTTGTAACAGACTCGTTATTCTTCAGTTCAACAACACTCTTAACATCCTCGAGTTTATTAAGCTGACTCTTGATCTGAGTAAGAATCTTGTCATCACCTGTAACTACTACAGTCATTCTAGAATACTTTGGATCTTCAGTCACACCCACAGATAAACTGTCAATGTTATAACCACGTCTACTGAACATTCCTGATACTCTACTAAGTACACCAGCTGTATTTTCTACATATAGTGAAAGAACCTTAGTTTTCATACGTTCACGACCTTTCATCTAGTTTTAAAACGAACACAATAATTTTAGCTTTTATGAGAAATAATGTCAATAAACAATTACTGGCATCCCTGCCTCAATGAGTCCAAATAGTTCCTGTGCTTTGTAGTATGGCATATTAACACAGCCATGAGAGCCGGAATACATATATATAGAACCACCAAAGCTTCCTCTCCAGGTTGCATCATGGAATCCTATACCACCATTAAATGGCATCCAATATGTAACAGGAGTCTCATAATCTTCACCTACCAGAATGGCTGGTGACTGCTTATATGCTACGCTATATATACCACCTGGTGTACCTCTTCCAAGAGCTACACAACCAGTAACTACATCAGAATCAAGTATGACATTATTTCTCTTATATAGGTACATATGCTGATTAGCAAGATCTACCTCAGCATAGAAGTCTCCTACGTCATCCTTATCATCCAGATCATAGTAATAACCAGTATATTCAAAGGATGGTTCTCTAGTAACATCATTATGATGAATTATATCAGAATATAGATTCTCTACTTCTTCATCTACATTAATCTTCCAACCATAGTGACTATTAGTAATAGTTATACTATCTCTACCATGAGTTTTGAAGGTTCTATTCTTGTCAAATGTATCATAGAGTCTGGAAAAGCTCTCAATAACAGTTCTTACCTGTTCCTTGCTGATAGAACAATTATAATTATGAGCAATCTTAATGGTACTAAACAGATAATGAGGTTCAATAGGTATTTCTTCATCAGCATACTGATATTCAATATCCAGTGAAGCAATCTTATTACAATAAGTTACACAGTTCTGAACTCTTTGGTCATCTAGCTCATATTCTGGTCTTTTATATGCCCCCAGTTCCTCTACATCAAGTTCTTCACTTTCAAGTACAATCGCTTCGTGTATCTTCTTTCTAACAGCCTCTACATCTTCAATTGTATTTCCAAGATCTCCTTCAATGGCAACAACGGTGTCATCATCATCTAGAACAATTCTAGGATTCTTAGGCTCTTTCATGTTGGATTCGTCGAATTCTTCAAATCCATCAAGAATCCTGTTCACTTCTACATCATTATATTTAACGCTTTCTTCAAGGGTATATTCATCATCCCAGAAGCAAGTAAACCACAGAAAAGGATTCTGAGACTTCTTGATTTCTTTAAGTTCATCAATATAATTAACACTCATACCAATAGCTCTACCATTGATAGTTTCAGTGTTCTCTCTGAACTTTATATCTAAATTGTAATCTGATGGGTTTTTATATAATGCGTTATCTACATAGAGCGGACTCTTAAATCCGAAATCCTGACCATTTATAACCGTACCAGGATAATAAGTATCTATAGACGTGAGAACCATCGACAGATATCCTAAAACTAAGATACTGATAATTGATATAAAACTATACCTAAAAACCTTATTTGACCACATTTTTCATCTTTTTCCTTACACTAAGTTAATTAATACGAGCTCTGGTATATTTCCCAGTCGAAGCTTCAAAGAATGCTGTCCGAGACCACTAGTAACTATCATTTTAGCCCCATCTTCTTCATATAAACCGTGATCGTATTTGGGGAAGAATCTAAATCTTGGAGAAATAACTCCACCTAATAGCGGCAGTCTAACTATTCCACCATGGAAATGTCCCGCCAGACTAAGATCAGCTCCCCACTCTTTATAAGAGCTATATAAATCAGGTGCATGACCTAATAGTATATTCATTTTATTTTTATCAGGAGCGCCAAGAAGTCTGAGCATCTCCTCTTTACTAGGCTTTTTGATAACAAACCTTGCAAAATACTCGAGATTCAAATCAAGTCCATATATAACCAAATCTTCAGCAGGTTCCACTTTCTGATTATTTAGAAAATGCACCTTATCTGAAACCCTCGCTTTGAAGTCGTCCCATATGCTACCGGTTCCATAGATATCTTCAATAAGCTTTCTCTCATGGTTTCCCATTGCATAATAAATATCGGCTACATCCGCCATAGAATTAATAAGTTCAACAGCTGGAGCAGTGTCTTCACTAGTCGACTTACCATTTAGCATGTCGCCACCAATAAGAATCATATCGGGACTAATTCGCTTTATTTCATTAATAATCTTATCATTTAGTTTTGCTGCCTCATGATAATCCGATAAAAAGATAAGCTTTTTACCTTTTAGATTTTCTGGAGCATCAATATTATACTCCGTAACCTTTAGATTGGAAAGCTCTCTTATACTTTCCAGAATCATCAAGACCATCAGCAGTACAAAAATGAGGATTAATATAATGATTATCTTCATTTAGGTTGTTACCTCTATACCTGCCTCTTCTTCTGCCTGACGTCTGAAATCTTCTATCTTGTCAGGAGATATATCAGGAAGCTCATCCATAGATGATATACCGAAGCTTCTTAGGAAGTCATCCGTAGTTCCAAAAAGAATAGGATGTCCAGGAGCATCAAGTCTTCCAACTTCGCAGATTAAGTTATATTCAACTAGTCTGTTAACCGCGTGGCTACAAGATACACCTCTTATCTTCTCAATCTCAGCTCTAGTTACAGGCTGCTTATACGCAACAATTGATAATGTTTCAAGAAGTACGTCAGTAAGTGTATGCTTCTTTGGCATATTTACTATCTTTCCTAGTACTTCGTAGTAGTCGTTCTTGGTACATAATTGGTATTTACCATCTAATTCAATTAGACGAATACCTCTATCTTCTGATTCATATTCTGCCATAAGAGCCTTTATAGCTTCATTAAAAACCTTCTTAGGTACAGGTTCTTCCTCAGTTCCAAGTGCAACCATCAGTTTGGAACCTTCGATAGCACTACCTGTTGCAAATAGTATGGCTTCTATAGCAGCTTTATAATTCATATCACTCATTTTAGGTTTTACTCCAAAGAATCTATTAATATATCACCGAACATTTCATCCTGTCTGATAACGAGAGCCCCTGACTTCATAAGCTCAAGTATTGCAAGGAAGGAAACTATCAGATTAAGCCTACCCCTCTTAGCTCCAAGAAGAGTCTTGAAATTGATACTTTTTAGACCCTTTATCTCATTTCTGATTTCAATTATCTTGTCTTCAAGACGTATCTCTTCACGAGTAATAGTTCCAAACTTACTACGAACAGGATCGACTCTGTCTATCTCTCGACGAAGAAGTGTTTTAAATATCTCATTCAGCTGTTGCATAGTCATATCGCCTATAAGCTCCGCAGGATCTATATCTTCCTTTACTTCTTTTACTTCCTTAGGAATAGATTCCTGTTTGAAATAAGCATTTGCAGCATCAATAGACATATCCTTAAGCTCTGAAGATGCATATTTATACATCTTATACTCCAAGAGGCTCTTAACGAGTTCCGCTCTAGGATCTTCCTCTTCTTCTTCCTCGGTTTCTTCCTTAGGGAGAAGCATCTTGGATTTAATGGAAATCAGAGTAGCTGCCATTACAAGGAATTCACTCATAACATCCATGTCCTCTTCTTCCATAGCATCAAGGTAATCCAGATATTGTTTAGTTATCTCAACTATAGGTATATCAAATATATTAAATTTGTTCTTTTCAATAAGATGGAGAAGAAGGTCGAGTGGGCCTTCAAAGGTCTCCAGCTTAATATCCAATTTTTCCATCTATATTAGTTGCTCCAGGTAAGAGTTGAAGCTTCCTTCTTTCTATCTCTAGTAATAAGGTCATGCAAAGCATCCTTAGCTGAATAATCTTCAAATAGAATCTTATTCACATATTCAACTATAGGCATTTCAACATCATATTTATTTGCCAGACTAAGAGCAGCCTTTGCAGAATAAACACCTTCGACAACCATCTTAACTTCGTCCATAGCTTCCTGGTAAGTCTTTCCCTGTCCCATAAGGAAGCCGGCTTTTCTATTTCTACTATGCTTAGAAGCACAGGTCACTATCAGGTCACCAGTTCCAGATAAACCAGAGAAGGTCTCTGGCTTACCGCCCATAGCAACTCCAAGTGAAGTCATTTCATATATACCTCTGGTAATAAGCGCAGCCTTAGTATTGTCACCACATCCAAGTCCATCAGCTATACCAGCTGCAAGAGCAATAACGTTCTTTATAGCACCACCCAGCTCTATACCAATCATATCAGGGCTTGTGTAAACTCTGAAGAAATCAGTCATAAATGTATCCTGCACAATTTTGGCCAGTCCTTTATCTGCGGCACCAACAACAACTGTAGTTGGAAGACATTTACCAACCTCCTCTGCATGACTTGGTCCTGAAAGAACTGCAATTCTGGCCTGAGGTATCTCTTCAGCTATTACTTCGGATAATCTCTTGAGGGAATTCTCCTCAATGCCCTTAGCAACATTTACTATTATCTTATCCTTCTCAATAAACTCAGAAGCCTTATGAGCTGTATCTCTAACAAAAGGTGAAGGAACAGCCATAACTATAAGATCTTTATCCTTAAGAGCACTCTCTAAATCTGTTGTATACTCAACTGTTCCCGGGAGCATTACTCCAGGAAGCTTGAGAGTATGCTGGCCAAACTCCTTAAGCATAGATATCTCTTCAGGATCAATTGACCATACCGTTAATTCATGATTATTTGTAGCCAGCAGCTTTGTAAGCGCTATGCCCCAACTACCTGCACCAAGTACACAAATCTTCATTAGACGCCCTCCTGTTTCTTAAAATGGAATTTATTTTCCTCATGATTAATGAGTCTATGGATATTTGCCTTATGCTTAAATATAGCAAGCCCGGCAAGAAGTATAACCAGAATAGAGCTTTCAATAAATGCATTTTTAGACGAAGCCACACTTAGATCAAAGCATGTAAGTCCAAGAAATGCCTGACCAATAAAGGTGGCAGCTATACTGATCATAAGACATATAGAACCCACTGACATATACTTAGTAATGGCAATTATTCCAGCAAATATAATAAGCAAAACCGGGATGAATATAGGATGAATAACACTAGCAGCAAAACCACCTATAGTTGCTATCCCCTTACCACCCTTGAACTTAAGATAAAATGGGAAGATATGTCCAAGCACGGCACCACATCCAATATAAACCATAAGCAGATAATAAGAATCCGGATATGAATTTCTGAACACAAATCTAACAACCATACAAGGAATAAAGGATTTGCAGAAATCGCCTATAAAAACGATAAGTCCTGCTTTAAAGCCCAAAACTCTAAGAGCATTAGTTGTGCCAGAATTTCCACTACCATGTTTTCTTATATCTGTACCGGATATCTTGCCATATAAAACGCCGGTCTCAAGAAGACCGCATACATATCCGATAATTAGTAAAATTATTCTTAAACCTATCATTTACTATTATCTTTCCTTTCGCGGATAATAATCTTAATTGGAGTACCCTTAAAGAGAAATGCCTCTCTAAGCTTGTTTTCTATATATCTAATATAAGAGAAATGTGCCAACTCCTTGCTATTTACAAAAAGCACAAATGTAGGTGGTTTGACTGAAACCTGTGTAATGTAGAAAAGCTTAAGTCTCTTTCCCTTATCATTTGGTGGTTCATTTTCGGCCACAGCATCTGTAAGTATCTCATTCAGAACTCCTGTCTGAATTCTAAGACAAGCATACTGCTCCACCATATCAATGGTATCAAATAGCTTATTAAGTCTCTGGCCTGTTAGAGCTGATACGAAGAGCATTTCCGCATAAGGCATGTATGCCAGCTTATTGCGAATATCCTTCTTCATCTTGTTCATAGTATTAGTGTCCTTTTCTATAAGGTCCCACTTGTTAACAACTATGATCATTCCCTTGCCACGCTCATGTGCTATACCGGCTATCTTGGTATCCTGATCAGTTACTCCTTCTTCAGCATCTATAACAAGTATAGCTATATCACATCTCTCAACTGCGGCAACAGTTCTGATGATACTGAATCTCTCTATCTCATCCTTTATCTTACTCTTACGCCTAAGACCTGCTGTATCGATAAAGATATATTCTCTACCATTTCTCTTAATTCTTGTATCTATCGCATCTCTGGTAGTACCAGCTATATCTGAGACGATTAGTCTGTCTGTACCAAGAAGCTTATTAATCATAGAGGATTTACCAGTATTAGGCTTACCTATAACTGCGACTCTTGGAATATCCTCATCCTCTTCTACTTCACCTGTGTCACCAAACTGTTCAACAACCGCCTCAAGCATATCGCCAAGTCCCTGTCTATTAGCTGCTGAAACCGGAAATGGATCACCGATGCCCAGATTATAGAATTCATATACATAAGGCTCAAACTTCTCGAAGCTATCCGCCTTGTTAACGCAAAGAACAACCGGCTTCTTAGACCTTCTAAGCATATCAGCAACTGCCATATCAGAAGCTGTAACTCCGGTTCTTACATCAGTAACGAAAATGATAACATCTGCTGTTTCTATAGCTATTTCAGCCTGCTCACGCATGGACCTCATAATTATATCTTCAGCCTCTGTTTCAATACCGCCTGTATCTACAATAGTAAATTTATGATTTAGCCATTCTACATCGGCATATATTCTGTCTCTTGTTACACCCGGAGTATCCTTAACAATAGCAAGTCTCTCACCAGCGAGTGTATTGAAGAGTGTTGATTTACCAACATTTGGTCTGCCAACTATGGCTACTATTCTCTTTGCCATTTCTGTCTCCCGTATTATAATCCGCAACTAATGTATTGTATCATAGTTTCGGCATATATGAAAGTATTTAGAAAGCATTTTTAATATGTGTCATCTCATTTCCAAGTATACCTATAGCATCAAATCGAATCATGGTTTGGTCTATGATATATCCATGATCTCTTAGATAAAATAGAGCTGCATTTCTGATACGTCTTATCTTATTATTATTAATTGCTTCTAGAGGATGACCCTTTCGCGCATCACGGCGATATTTAACCTCTATAAAGACCAGTTCTTCTTTATCCTGGGCTATTACATCTATTTCAGAATATCTAGTTCTATAATTCATTTCTAGAACAATATAACCCTCATTCAGAAGATAATCAGCAACCCTTTGCTCCCAAACACTTCCAACTTCTCTTTTATTTATAGCTATCCCTCCTAAAACCACTAAACAAAATTTTTTATAAAGCTTCTCCTATGTATGTCACAAGGACCATTTTTTTTAATAGCCTCAATATGAACTGCTGAGCCATACCCCTTATTACTCTCAAATCCATATTCTGGGTACTTCTCAGCATATTCATTCATCATTCTATCCCTTGTAACCTTAGCAATTATGCTTGCTGCTGCTATTGATATAGACTTTGTATCTCCCTTTATTATAGGTACCTGTTTGATATCAAGCCCCGGAATTGCAAAAGCATCCACAAGAATCATATCAGCGGCAGGACTAAGTCCTAGAACCGAGTCACGCATAGCCTCACTGTCAGCTGGTGCTATACCAATAGTATCTATATCCTTCTCAGTTCTAATACCTATTGAGTAGCTAACAGCCTCTTTTTTAATTATTTCATATAATTCTTCTCTCTTTTTTTCACTTAACTGCTTAGAATCATTTACATATGGAATAACAAGCCCCTTAGGAAGTATAACTGCCGCAGTAACAATAGGACCAGCGAGAGGACCTCTACCAACCTCATCTACTCCGCAGATAAAATGATACTCATCTCCATACTTTTCCTCAAAGCTCATCATTCCGCGTACTCTAAGAATCTCAGCATCTATTGCTTCTATTTTCTTCTTAGCAGTTTCAACTTGGGTTTTTACACCTGACCTTTCATCGCCGCTATAGTCCTCTATAAAGCAATAGAGATCTTCCTTTATAGAATCATATGACATTAGATCTCTATTTATTATCTCTTTATATTTTGTTTTTATATCTGATATTTTATCCATTATATTCTACCAAACCTTTTAAAAAGAGCACCCGAATCACTTCGGATGCTCATATAGTCATTAGTTAACCTTACCGAATTTTTTAAATGGTGATAATCTCAGCACTGCCTTACCTATGATGTCCTTCTTATTAATGTCGCCAACATCTGCCCATCTACTATCTCGGCTATCATTTCTGTTGTCACCCAGAACAAAATATTCATCTTCACCTAATACTCTAGGTTCACTAGCAGTACCACTATCAGCGATTATCTCTCTACCATAGCTCTCCATAAGAACCTCATCGTTGATAAGGATATTTCCATCTGGAGTTATCTGAACCTTTTCACCTGGTAAACCAATAACACGCTTGATATAGTAAACATCCTGTCCCTGATAAGGGAATACAACTATATCAAATCTCTTTGGATCACCAAACTGATATGAAAGCTTATCAATCCATAGATTATCACCATCCTGAAGTGTATTCTCCATGGAATGACCATGTACAGTTGTTCTTTGTCCAACAAAGGTGATTATACAATAACAAATGATGATAATTATTCCGATATAGATAATAAGATTGAATAGCTCTTTAACTATATTTATCTCGTCCTTATCCTTTTTCTTCTTCTCACGCTTATAATCTTTAGCGTGCTCGTCATAATATTCATCGATATCATCTACTGAATCTGAACTAGATACGGTTTCTTTATCCTCAGAAGAATCCTCTTTACTGGTTGCATCCCCCTTCGATGCTTCCTTTTTTGCATCTTCGCTGACATCTTTAAATGCTTCTGAATCCTTCTTATCTTCAGACTCCTCAGTATCGATATCCTTTGCAGCTCCAGCCTTAGCAAGCTTTAGGGCTCTCTTCTCAGCCTTTTTCTTTTCTTTAAGCTCAAGCTTCTTCTGTTTCTTTAGTTCTTTATCGTCATCTTCATATTCTTCAGCCCAGATATCAAAATCAGAGCGTTTTTCTTCTGAATCGAATGGCATAAATACTCTCCTGATTAGTCTTCTTGTGGAGTTTCAAGTGATATTCTTCCAAGCTTACCACTTCTGAAATCGTCTAGAAGCAGAATGCATGCTTTTTCTATATCAGGTTCTCCACCTTTTTTTACGCATTTTTTTGCTATTGCGATTTCTTCCATTATCTGGAAGACATCATCAACATCCTTTATCATATACCTTTCGGCAAGTATATTGCAATAATTATCTTTTAAAAAGCTTATAAATTCACCAGCGACCTCTGTCATTTCAAGTATATTATCGTTAATTGAACCTATAAAGCTAAGATTAAGTCCTATCTGCTGATTATCAAACTTAGGCCACAGAATACCAGGAGTATCCAGAAGATTTATATCCTTTGATATTCTAATCCACTGATTTCCTCTTGTAACACCAGGCTTATTTCCTGTTTTAGCCGAGGTTTTACCAACAAAAGAATTAATAAATGTAGATTTACCAACATTTGGAATACCAGCAACCATAGCCTTAATAGGACGAGCAGCTATTCCACGTCTTCTATCTCTCTCAATCTTCTCCTTACAAACCTCTTTAACTGCAGCGGTAACTTTAAGTGTCTGCTTACGAACACGGCTATCCATTGTAAGAACCTTGATACCCTTACTCTCGTAATAATTAACCCACTTTTCAGTCACAGCACTATCAGCCATATCAGCTTTATTAAGGATAATTAGTCTTTTCTTATTTCCAATCAAATCATCCAGGTCTGGATTCTTACTACTGCCAGGTATACGTGCATCGAGGAGCTCAATAACTACGTCACAGAGCTTTATATCCTCTTGCATTTTTCTTCTGGCACCAGTCATATGACCGGGATACCAATTAATATCCATTAGTCAATCTTACCTCTTTTTTCCTTAGGGGATATTCTGTAAGTAATCTTTCCCTTTATCTCTGACTTCTGCACATTACCGTAATTAATATATCTGGAGTCTTCACTATTACTAGTATTGTCTCCGATAACAAAATATTCCTCATCTCCAAGCTTGATGGTTTCATCAAGTACACCAGGAGTATTTATGTATGAGAATGGAAGGTCATCATTTGTATGCTTTCCATTTATAACTAGTCGACCAGCGACAACTGAAATAGAGTCACCAGGAAGACCTATAACTCTCTTGATATCATAATAGTCATCACTACCAATTTTCTTGATAGCAACTATATCATATCTACGTATCTTAGACGCCTTATATGCCATTTTATTAAGAATAAGCTCATCACCATCTGAAATAACGCTTTCCATAGAAGAACCCGTCATATAAACAGTTTGCACGCAAAAAGTAATCAGGCCATAACCAAGGACTACAGCGGCAAATACAATAAGAGCCGTATTGATTATTCTGCGTCCAGCGGCCTTAGGATTAACTTTAACCTTTTCCTTTTTACCGAGCGAAAAATCTACCGATTTTTTCCTTTTCTTCATCTAAGACTCCATAAAAACATAACCTTATTACACAAAAGACCGGAGCATAATACTCCGGTCTTTTATTCTAAGGTAATTATTTAACAATTTCCTTAACCTTAGCTCTCTTACCAACTCTATCACGAAGGTAATAAAGCTTAGCACGTCTTGCCTTACCTCTTCTAACCACGTCAACCTTCTCAACAAGTGGAGAGTTAACTGGCCATGTCTTCTCAACGCCTACACCGTTAGAATTCTTTCTAACTGTAAATGTCTGTCTAGCTCCATGTCCCTGAACCTTAATTACAGTTCCTTCGAAAACCTGAATTCTTGTCTTCTCGCCTTCCTTGATCTGAGCAGATACCTTAACTGTATCACCAACACCGAAATCAAAAGGATTCTCACGAAGCTGTGCATCTTCAATGTTCTTGATAATGCTTTCGTAACTCATAATAAAACCTCCAAAAATATGATATAGATTTCAGACGTTCTTTCTATCATTTATAGGCATCAATTATAGTGATACCAGATACAGCGGACCGCCCAAATAAAAAACAACTGCTATAATATAGCATAGTTTATTTATAAAAGCAAGAAGTTTTTAAAACTCTTACAACTCTTATAACTCTTATATATATAATAATAGATTTACATACAAAAGGAGCGAATCAAATTCGCCCCTTAAATAAACTTAAATTAATATGAAGATTACTCAGCATCCTCTGCTGGAGCTTCCTCTGCAGGTGTCTCTTCAACTGGAGCTTCTTCCTTAACAGGAGCTGCCTCAGCAAGTACCTCATCAACTGGGATAGACTCTTTGATTTCTTCCTCTTCAGGAATAACAACTTCGTCTTCCTTCTTCTCTTCTTTCTCTTCCTTTGGCATCTGGTCGATAAGAAGAGCCTTAATTGAAAGACTAATCTTTCTCTCAGGAATCTTGATATCAACAACCTTTGCCTCGATTTCCTGTCCACTCTTAAGAACATCTGATGGCTTCTCAATGTGATCAAGTGAAATCTGAGAAACATGAAGTAATGCATCGATACCAGGCTCAAGAACAACAAATGCTCCAAAGTCTGTCATACGAGCAACCTTACCCTTAACTATTGTACCCTTAGCATACTTCTCTTCAGCTGTAAGCCATGGATTCTGATCTTCAAACTTCATTGAAAGAGCTATCTTGTT